>JACRPJ010000088.1 GCA_016213985.1 Candidatus Woesearchaeota archaeon | reverse complement strand
GAGGAAGAAAATGCTGCCCATCCTTACTAAATTAGTTCCTTATCCGCTCCTAGAATCATTTGAAAATTTTATACTGAGCGACTATGAGCGTACCAGAAAATTTCTCAGCCGAGTAAATCCTAACCTACTCGAAGAGCTCTCAAAAAAAAAAGCTGTACATATGTTTAAGATTGCCGCGGAAGAGACCCCAGCTTACCGTAAATATCTTCAAAAGCACAAGATTAACCCTAAAAAGAGCCTCTCTATACAGGATTTTGATCATCTGGTACCACCAACTGATAAGGCTAGCTATATCAAAAAATTTGATTTTGAAGAGCGCTGCCGGGAAGGACACCTGCCCAAGCACGGTAATGTGGATGAAAGCGGCGGCACTTCCGGAAAAGCTACCAATTGGATCCGTAACCTTAATGAAGAGGAAGCGCTCTTTAAAGCGATTCGCTTTGAGTACAATTACGTGTTTGATGGGGAACAAAAAGACTACTTTGTGATCAGCGCTTGGTCCACCGGGCCTTGGGCTACGGGAATAAAGTTCTGCGAGCTGATGGAAAGACTTGCGCTGGTAAAGAACACGGCTACTGATTCTAATGACATTATCGACACCTTAAAAATGTTCGGGAAAAAGCGTAATTACCTGATTGGGGGGTATCCTCCTTTTATTAAAAACCTGCTTGAAGATTATAAAGACAAAATAAACTGGAAAGAGTATAACATCGATCTCGTGACGGGTGGAGAGGGCGTACCTCTAGAATGGGTTTATTACGTTAAAAAAATGCTCAGACCGGGGGCAAAAGTAATTTCTTCGTATGGAGCTTCAGACATTGATATTGGAATTGGCTTTGAAACCCCTTTTTGCTTCTTCGTCCGGGAATTGGCAGCAGAAAATGAGAAGCTACGTATTGAACTATTTGGAAAAGATGAACTGCCTATGGTTTTCCAGTACAACCCCACCCTACATTACATCAAGCCATCAAGCAGACATTACATCAGGCAGATTAAGAACTCCGAAGGAAGAGAAGAGTTTGAAATTACTCTCTTGGACAAAAATGCGGCAGCACCTAAGATAAAGTACAATCTTCATGATGAGGGAAGAGTTTTCAGTTACTTCAAACTAATCGAAGCCCTCGAAAAACATCATCCTTTATACCTCAAAGAATTTTCCCACAGAGGAGGACAGATAAAAAACCTTCTCCACCTGCCTTTCCTGTGTATTTTCGGAAGAAGTGATGGCACCCTTAGCTTCGATGGGGCGAATGTCTTTCCTGACCAGATTGAGGAAGGAATATTAAAGAACAAAGAACTAGCCCGTATTACCCATCGCTTCAAAATGGAAAAGAAATACGATTCTAAGCACAATGTGCAGTTTCATATTTATATTGAGTTGAAAAAAGGCTTTAAGCCCAGCCAGGAATTAAAAGAGAAATATCTGAAAAGCATCCTAACTGGACTACAAGAGATTAACCCTGACTTCCGCGAATCCTATTCCAAAAACAAGACTTTACGACCTTACCTTAGTCTTCGTCTTTTCGGCCATCCCCTATTCAAAGGCGACGAGGCTAAAGCCAAGAATATCTACTTCGTCCAGAGCAGCTAAAATGCCAGGATTTTCTCTCCAATTATTATGTTAACGTGACCAGTAGTTATTTAGAATTAAAGTGCATTAAGACAATTATACAGCAAGAAGTTATGCATTATCCGGGAGACTTCCTCCGCTCGGGTAACAGTGACCAAATGACAGCCTCCCTGAATCACTTTCAGTTCCGAATTACAGATTAGCTTCTTCAGAACAAGAGAATATTTAATTGGGACCCTAAAATCTTCATCCCCAGAGATAATCAATACCGGAATAGTTAGATGTCTAAGCGCATCATGGATTTTCTTATTATTATTGAATGCGTATTTTTCCACATTATCTAGTGCTTTAACCAGTGTACGCAAAGGAGTGAGGTGAATCAGGTGGGAGATCAAATGAAGATCCCGTCTAATACCCTCTGCGGAGAGGTCTGCCTCTTTAAAGTGAAAGAAGTGGTCTCTTCGGGTAAGTTTATGCTCAGCAATGAAACGCAGGAAGTGATTAAGATAGGGCTTTAAATTTAATAAGCGCGTATGATCAAATGGATATAGGCAGGTCGTCTCCACCAGAATCTGTGCCATGGGCAGTTTTTTAGGATAACGAATACAATAATTAATAGCTACTCCTCCTCCCAAGCTATGTCCCACTAACACAAATTTCTTTATCTTTTCGGTCTGGAGGATTTGATGCACGTCCCGGGAAAAATAGTCCAACTGATAGCGATCAAACTCTTCCGGCGCATCGGATAGACCATGACCTCTCAAGTCCACCGCGAGGGTAGAAAATCCCTGTTTCTGAAAATAATTTATTTCTTTCTTCCATACGGTCCAATTTCCCCCTACTCCATGAAGAAAGACTAGAGTTAAAGGTACTCTATTTTTATTATAAAGATAATAAATTTTAGTCCCATCAAAAGAAGCAATTCTCTTTTCCATTAAGATAAAGCAATGAAACTTAATTTATAAAACTATCTTGGACTTATATGTAGACTCCTCCCTGCCCTAAAGTGCGGAGGGGTAAATCATTAAAACACTAAGTTTTTGTAAATGTTCTTTCGATGACCAACCACAGTGACTTTAATCATTCTATTACCCTGGTCGATATCGGCAATGACTCTATAGTCACCAATGCGAAGTTTATAGTCGGTTCTTTCGACCAATCTCTCAAAGAAATGGAATGGGTTCTCTTTTGTGGAAATAATTTTGTTGAAGATTCGTTCTTTTATCTCTTTTGGAAGCTTATTCAGGAATTCAATGGCTTCATCATCAAAGATAAGTTCGTACATTACAATCCGAGCCTCTTTCGTGCTTCCGCTTCAGTTAGAAACTTCCCTCTTTTCATTCTTTCCCGTGCTTTTTCGATGGCTTGAATTGTTTCTTGGCTGAGTTCTGGTTCAGTTTTGCAGGTTTTAGCTATAAATACCACTTTCTTAATTACTTCATCATAACTTTCATTTCCATATTCCCGAAAATGATCCAGTTCAAGTTTTGTATCCTCATGAATTTTTATTGTTGTACTAGCTTCCATAATTATCACCGTTTACTTTGGTATACCCAAGTATATTTAAATCTTTCTATTTTTTGGAGCGGTCAAGTTAAGTGAGTGAGCTTTATTTCTAAGTGTCAAAAGCCACCAGTCAGAGAATGGTGGCATGTGGCGATAGCCACTATCACACCCAGTGGTTTTTGACGTGTAAACTTAATCCGTACTTAGACTTGCACCTTAATGAGAAAAATAATCAAAAGAAAGCATATTTTAGTTAATCTATTCTAAGCCATTACTCTAAGCCATTTAAACCTACTCTAAGCTGATATTGTCCAATTCTTCCAGCGTGATATTGTTTAGTTCTTTCTCCAGTTGGCCTAAACTGTTCAAGTCACCCAATCCTTTTTCAAGTTCCTGATCCTCAGATACAGAGATAGTAGTTGGTTGTTCAGCTACGGTGGTTAAGGTTGGAGCATTTTTTTGCTTGCATCCAATAGTTAAAGCTAGACCAATAATCAATATCACCACTAATGTTGGTAAAACTCTCATTGTTCTTCACTTTTATCCCGTTTGTGCTAAAGAAATAAAAAGAGAATAAAAATGTTTCTGTTTAAGTTGTGCTCAGGTTCCTGTCTCCAGCTGGCATTTTCAGGTTCTTGGCCAACTCACGGTACTTCTGCAGGAATTCTTTTAGCGTTTCCCTGGTCGCTTCCAGGTCTTCTCTTACTTTCTGCTGGGCATCGTGTACTTCACTTAAATCTTCTCTGTCTTTAGCGTAGGCCCAGGCATCTTCAGCAGCCTTGAGGTCAGCTTTTAGCTGGTCCACCTGCTGCTTGAATTGGTCAGCAAGCGCTGTTAGCCCAGTTACGTCCACGCCTTTTTTATTCAAATAGTCAATTCTCATTTCCATGGCGCTGTAATACTCATCGTGCTTGCTTACCAGCACATCTAGCTTGGAATTAATAAGCTGGACGATAATCCGCTGTTGGACTTTGCGCACTTCCCTCCAAGTATCTTTTAGCTCTTTAATTGCTACTCTAAGCTCATCGTTGGTAGCAGTATCCACTAGAGTTTCGACTTTGAGTTTTTGGGCGGTCAATCGTTCCTCTTGTGTCTGAAGGGAAGCCAGCACTTCTTTCTGTTGTTCTTCAGCCAGCACATTGGAGTTTTCCACTCTTTCGATTATTCTTTGCAGCGAACTGTCGATTAACTCAACGGTTTTCAGCAGATGCTGCTTTACTCCCCTTTTAAGCTCCAGTTTCTTCTCTTGACATTCAGTGCTATTCTTTCCCTCTCTTTTGCATGCTTGGGATTTTTCGTTTGCGGTCTCTAGTTCCTGCTTCTGGAACTCATACCTCTTTTTGGCTACCTCAATTTTCTCTTTGAAAAATTCATACTGGTTTTGTCTTTTCTCTTCTAGGGTGCTGATTAGTTCCTTTTTCTTTTCCAGCAACTTTTCTGTTAGTTCTTGTTTCTGCTCTTTGGTCTTTTCTTTTCCTTCGCCGGGGGTAGTATCCTCGGCTAAGGCCATAGGCAGTACGCTTAATGCAAATATCACCAGTACCACCACAGCTATCAACTTAAGCATTGTTTTCATTTTCATTCCAGACCTCCGATTTTTCTTAATCAGGCTCTTACCTAACTAGGTTAATCAACCCACTGCTAATATCAGTGAAGACAATATCAGTGAAAGCAATTCTTTTTAAAGATACTTTAATCGATGCTGGTCCTCTCGGTTACTTTTAGGTTCTAATACTTTATAATGCTTTAAATGGTGGTTTTACCTCAAAAGGGGTTATTTTTTCTTCTTTTTTATTATTTAAAGTCCATTTGGGGTTTATCTATTAACAATTTTGCCGATAATTATTTATAGGCAGCTAAGTTGCTAATCCTATTATGAGGAAGATGTTCCTATTGGCATTAGTGGCAGTGGTGGGAATATTACTATTGGCGAGTTTATCTCCAGCCGCTACATTAAGAGGAAGCATTTATAATTCCAAGCTGGAATTAGAAAATGACGTTCTGGTGGAAATAAATACTGTTCCATTGCAGAAGTTTTTGTCTAAAGATGGAAATTACCAGCTACAAATTCCTCCGGGGAAGTACAACCTTACTGTTAGGAAGGCCGACTTAGGTGCCCTGGAAGAAATAGAAATCAACCATGAGGGAGAGTATGTTTATGATTTGTTTTTGTTCCCGGATGTGAGCAAGGAAGAAGATTTATGGAAAGATGTGTCTCCAGAAACTTTAGTAGTGGATGTTCTGGCCGAAAGTAGTGAATGGGGGTGCTGGCTTTT
>JACRPJ010000004.1 GCA_016213985.1 Candidatus Woesearchaeota archaeon | reverse complement strand
TAATCATAGCCCAGAACTGCTTTGTATTTATCCCCCGGCTGTAACGATCTTCCGGCTATTACTTTCATATTTTGAGCTTGCTCCAAGAGATTTTTTTCTTCTGCATCGGTAGGAATTCCCGCCACATAAAAATAGCGGACATTGTGGTTGAATTCCAATTTTGGGCTGGTGTAGATATATCCCATCGCTAGCCTTACTCCTGTAACTCCCTGCACTACTTTGATGTCGTCTGTAGTTATTTTCACCGCCTCAATACTCAATCCCATGCTCAGCGGATTGCCCTTAGCGGTAATGAATAATTTATCTTTTCCCAGGTTAGAAAATTGGGTTTCAACAGCATTCTGCAACCCCTGGCCCAGCGCAATCAGGGAGATTATAGCGGAGATGCCGATAATTATCCCAATTAGAGTTAACCAGGAACGTAACTTTCTTCTCCGAATTTCCTTCCAGGAAAGCTTGAAGTAATCTGCAATCATTTTTAGGATTTCACTTCCTTAGGGCCTCAATAGGATTTAACTTAGCTGCCCGATGGGCAGGATATACTCCGGAAAGAGTCCCAACCAAAAAAGCAAAGAGCAGAGCACCGCCTAACAGCCAGAAGCTGAAATGGGCTTGAATTAGCAGCGACTCATAAATCTGAAAGGCGATCAACTCTACGGATTTGCTAATAACCAATCCAAAAATCACCCCAATAACCCCTCCCACCAGCCCTAAAAAGCCTGACTCAATTAAAAACAGCAGCATTATTTCAGAGTTCTTTGCTCCAATCGCTTTCATGATCCCGATTTCTTTAGTGCGCTCCAAAACCGAAGTGAACATGGTATTCATTATTCCTACGCCTCCTACTAACAGGGAAATGGCGGCGATGCCTACTAAGACTCCTTCTATTATCAGCAAGATATTATTCAGCGTAGCTAATAAGCTCTCTGGAGTTTGGACGCTAAAATCTTCCTTGCCTTTATCCACTTGGCGAAAAGTGCGCAAGTCTTTTTTAATGTTCTCGGTAACCAAGCTTAAGTCTTCTCCTGACTGCACTTTAGCCACAATTAGGTCATACTCTTCCTCAACCGACAATATCTCTCTTAGAGCTGCTTCGGGCACCACCAAAGTAGAATCCTGCTGGGGATTTCCGGATTTTTTCAGTATTCCTACCACTTTAAACTCTTTGTCCTGAACGGAAATCTTGCCCCTCAAGCCGATTCTATGCCCAAAAAAATCCTCGGAGAAGCTCTGACCGACCATAACCTGATACTTATCCCCTTTCTCCAACACTCTTCCTTCTTCAATGTTATAATTATTCGCCTGAACTACTAACTCTGTTTCTCGATTCCCTTCGGGAAACGAAACGACATAAGAATACTTTACCTCCTCTTCAAACTCCAGTTTGACAATGCGGAGTAATCTTCCGACTACTAAATCAACCCCGGAAACTTTCTTAATCGTCTCTTTATCATTAATCGTGAGAGGAACTGCTACTCCCGTGCCTGGGGGTCCAAGGCCCGAGCCCGTTGCTTGTACTACCAGCTTGTCCGAACCCAGCTTCATAAATTGGGTAGAAATCGTTGCTTGCAACCCCTGGCTTAATGAAATCAAGGCTACTACTGCGGCAATGCCAATAAAAATACCCATCATGGTAAGCCAAGAGCGCAGTTTACGCTGTTTAGCACTTTTATATACCAAACTAAAATAATCTCTAATCATTGGAACCCTAAATCTTTACTTTCTAGTTTTACCGTTGTGGTTCTTTTTAACACGCCGATAGGCCCAGAATCCACCCCCAACGATAACTATGATCAGAATATAGAGCCAAGCAGTACTGCTCTCCTTCAGCCCAAACCTCTTAAGTTCAGAGGACGAATACACGTTCATCTCCAAATCGAAAGTCTGCTGGTAGGCCTTACTGGTGGCGTCAACGTACTTCAGCTGCACGGGAATATGTACTTTATCCACTTTTTTATTAATGTATACGTCCACTTCTTCGCTTTGAGTGTCATCAGAATCAATATTCCCCAGATAAAAATAATTGTGTGTAGACACCAGCTTATAATCCTCAGAAGGCAGCAAGGCCAACTCCACATATTTCACGTCGGTATTTCCGGCATTGGCTACTTCCAGAGTTATTTTACCCGTGCCATCTGCTTGCATCACCGTGCTTTTCTTGATGTAGGCATTAATATTGGGCTTCTCTCCCACCATCACGGCCAAAACGTCGCTTTTGACGTAAGATTTTCCTTTCTCGTCATTATAAGTTAGGTTTAAAGGAATCTTATACAAGCCCGAAGTGGCGTCTGGCTTGGCAATTAAACTAAACGTCAGCGTCTGCTGGTAACTTGGCTGCAGCAGGGGAATCACTTTCTCCGACGAGGATTGATAAGGAGCCAGGGGGAGTGAGCTGCTGCTCATCTCCAGTTTTAACTTAATATCCTTAAGCAGCGAATCAGCATTATTCTTTACCATTATGGTCACTTTGGCCATCCCTCCCGGAGAGAGGGGATAGGGCTCAGAAGTAATGGAAGTTATGGCCAGGACCGCATCTTGGGTTTGAATATTGATTGAAAATTCCTTATTGGTGTAACTTACTCCGGTATCCCCCAGCTGAACCATTAAATCCAAGGGAGCGCTTTGCTGCACTGCCTGTGAATCTACTTTCAATTTGAATTGGACGATAACTGCATCCGCTCCAGTGGATCCAGCCCTGAGCTTACCAATATTTTTTTCAGTGGCGTCTCCATAAATGGCAAAGGGAACTTTTGGAAAAATTTTTACTATCGCATCAGCAGAACTCTGGGCTCCTTCGTTCTCCACTTTAAACTTAACCGTAACTACTTGTCCCGGCTCTACTGGATCAGGGTCCTGGGACATTAACGTGACTTTGACATGAGGAGCAGAATAAGAGATGGCCTGAACTCCAGAAAAGCATATTCCTAAGATGAATACCAATACTACTATCCACAAAACCAAACTTTTAGGCATAACTCTAACCACCCCTAATTTAATCATTAGGGATGAATTTGTAGTATATAAACGTGTCGGTGACCAACCATTTAAAAAGCTAAATCGCTTCAACAAAACTCATTTTTTCTTTGGTTTCAATAAATTGCTTTGTTCTTGTTGAGTCAAATATACAAACTAACTAACTATAGAACCTGCAAAGCAATTGCATCTTATCAACCCAACCCACAGCCGGTTTTCTCTGCTAGTTCTTCTAGCGGCATTACTTTACTCACTGAAGTATTATCTTTAAACTTCCAAGTAGGGAGATAGGCTATCTCTTCGACCGCACACCGTTGGGTGTCAATCTCGCACTCCACATAATCTAGTTTCGAAAAGCTTTCCCCAAACATTTGTTTCTGCTCCTGACAATGGGGACACCAGTATGCACCGTACATAACTGCACCTTTCTCTTTCAGACAAACCGCAAATTTTTCTAACTGCACCGGGCTTGGACTGCACCCCAGGATAAAAACGATTCCTAGAAAGAGAATAACCACCATCCACTCTCTCATTCAAACCACCTTTAAATCAATGGGCCCAATCCGGACCAACCCGTTTTCCTGTTAGATAGGCATAAGCCTGCAAAGCTGCCCTAGCTCCATCTCCGGCAGCGATGATTGTCTGTTTAAAAGGCGTATTGGTAACATCTCCGGCAGCAAAAATTCCCGCACAGGTTGTTCGGCCTAAAGAATCTACCACGAGTTCTTTGTTTTCATTGACCTCCACTAGGTCTTTGGCTATAGAAGTATCTACAACATAACCTATTTCCAAAAACAACCCGTCGACAGCCAGCACTTTCTTTTTATTGGTGACTAAGTTCTCCACTAAGATACCAGTCACAAACTTTTCTCCTTTTATCTCCAGAGGAATCGACTCCAGTACTAATTCCACTCTGGGACTGGCCTTAACCTTGTCTACCGTAACCCCGTCTGCTCTAAACTCGGTGCGACGATGAATCAGATACACTTTTTTAGCATGATTCGCTAACTCGAGAGCAGCTTCTACTGCTGAATTCCCTCCGCCTACTACCGCTACCGACTTATTCTTGTACAGTGGAGCATCACAAGTAGCACAAGTAGAAACACCTCTTCCCATAAACTTATCTTCTCCGGGTATACCCAACTGCCGAGGAACTTTCCCAAAAGTCAATATCAACGCTCTAGCCACATACGTCTCTCCGCTGGCTAAGGATACTTCAAACAGGTCCTGCTTCTGGTGGATTTCTGAAGCCTTTCCCAGAATAAGTTCTGCGCCAAACCGGAGAGCTTGGGAGTGAAACTTTTCCATCAGCTCCATTCCCGGCTGCGGAAACACGCCAGGATAATTCTCAATATGCGAGGTTAAATTTCCCTGTCCACCTATGTCTATGCTCACTACTGCAGTCTTTAGCTTTTTCCTTCCAGCATACAAAGCTGCCGCTAATCCCGCCGGTCCTGCTCCGATAATCATAACATCATAAACATTCATGCTTTGATAGAGTAAAACAATGATTTAAAAATGTTGCTAATATGTTAAGCAAATTAACTCTAATTTGCAGTAGTGAACTACTATTAGATGGTTAAAAAAGCTTAATAACGCTTAAACTATTGGTTTTAAATAATGGAATTCCGGATTGAAAAAAGAGAAAACGAAAATATTCACAAGTACCCCACCGAGGACTTCAATTTAGTTAATAAATTTGCGGTGCAGCTTAAAAAAGAGCTGGACCAGTTCTTAGTTTCCGTAGTGTTATTTGGCAGTTCGGTAAGGAGAGAAGGCACTTCCAAAAGTGATATAGACGTGCTGGTAATCACTGACGATGCTACCTTTAACATCACCGAACCTATGGTAGAAACTTACCGAATTATCGTCGGAAACTTAGTGGCGAGGATTTCTACCAAACTCCATATCACCTCCATGACTTTAACTTCATTCTGGGAATATACTAAAGCCGGAGATCCGGTAGCGGTGAACATCTTGCGTGATGGTGTTCCTTTAGTTGACCTCGGGTTCTTTGAGCCGATGCAGAAATTGCTGAAGCAAGGTAGGATAAGACCCTCTCCCGAGAGTATCTGGCGTTATTTTGGAAGATCACCCAAAACCCTGTTAAATTCCCGCTGGCATTTGTTGCAGGCAGCTCTGGACCTATATTGGGCGGTGATTGATTCTGCCCACGCTGCTTTGATGCACCACAATGAAATACCCCCCACTCCGGAGCATGCTGCCGATATGCTGGAAAAGGTATTTGTAAAACATAAATTGTTGGAACAAAAATATGTAGACACCATGCGGAAGTTCTATCGTTTAAGTAAGATGATCACCCACCGGGAGATTAAAGAGGTTAAAGGATTGGAATACGAAAAGCTGTATTTGGAAGCGGATGAGTTTATCAGACGGATGAAGAGATTAATCGAGACTAAATAATAACACAGCAATATAACGAAATTTCCTATAACAAAAACTCGCCTGCTCGGAGCCATCTACAAATTAAAGAAGATGTTTAAAATAGTAAACAATAAATAAACTATAGTATGTAACATTAATTTTAGCAAGTTTTAAATAGTAGTTCTTTTTTATTATTGGTGAGGTGATAGTTATGTTTGTTACTAAAGGAAATGGGTTTCTGCCAAAT
>JACRPJ010000092.1 GCA_016213985.1 Candidatus Woesearchaeota archaeon | reverse complement strand
TGGCTACAGTATTAGACGTCAGCTTGCTGGGATACTTCAGTAATATTTATGTCTTCTTCATAGTGTTTGCCATAGTATTCGCACTCCTACAAAAAACCAAAGTCATCAGCGATGCCCTAGGGATAAATGCAATCGTGGCAGTAGCTGCATCATTATTGGTATTACTCTCCAAAACCCTAGTAGATATCATTAACTTTATGGTTCCCTGGTTTGCCGTAGTCATCATCTTCCTGGTGCTGATGATTCTAATCTTCATGACTTTCGGTGCGGGAGAAAAAGACATCGCCAGCGCGGTAAAAGACAAAACCCTGATGTGGACTCTAATTGGGATTGGAATAGTAATAATAGTAGCTGCGTTTGGTAACGTACTGGGACAATCACTTACTGAAGCATCATTTCAAAGCACTACTGGACCAAACACCATTGGACTTACTAACGCCACCGGCGGAGAAAGCGGCGTAGCTACAAAGAGTTTCCAGCAGAATATTTACTCTACTCTATTCCACCCGAAAGTGTTAGGGCTAATTATTCTATTTGCCGTAGCCATCTTTGCCATCGCTTTCCTTAGCGGGAATCTGGCATAAAAAACTGTAGAAAACACAAAAAAGGGAGATAAAGCTAAAATAACAGATAAAGAAGAGACTATTCTCCTCTTCTTCCCTTAATAGACTTGGTTACACTAGAAAGTTCTTTAACATTTTCTACGAACTCCGGAACCACTTCTTTAAACACTCTTCCTACTGCTTTTAGTTCCGTATCCACATCCCGCATACGCGTATCGTAATCCTCTAACTTCCCTAACACTCCCTGATGCAACAACTGGAAATCCTCGGTTAGTTTATCCAACTCATTTCGCATCTTGAGTTGAGCCTGCTCTATTTTTTCTTTCCAGTCTATTATCTTTTTAACTTCGGCAATCAGTTCATCCCACTTTTCGTCGATCATAGTTTCTACCGTCTCCTCGATTCGCTCATAGAGAGCATCGTCAGGCATCCCTGGTTGACCAGGCATCACCGGCATACCGCCAGCTTGCGTTCCATACCCTGAATAGCCACTAGCTGAGAACCCTCCCGAACTCTGAGGGTAGCCTGAAAAATCAGCTGAAGGCCTAGCCTGGTCCATACTCTCGTCAGAAGAAATATCCGCTTCGGAAATGGCCATGCTGATCTGCTGTACGGAATATCCTTTTTTCTTTAACTCCTCAGCAATAAGACTGTCAGTTAATCCCTGTTCACGTAACTGTAACACTTCTGATATCAAAAGTTTGTTTTGTGCTGGCATCACTATCACCTTTTTATGATTTTAACCCTAAAGAGGGTTTATTTTATATTTGTTTTGGATATTATTTAATGGATTGATATTATGGATTATGTTTAATCATTTTTTTGCGTGCTCCTTACTTCCACTTTTGATATGCTCGGAAAAACGGGGAGGGTGATGATCATCTTTACTCAGCACTTCCCTTAATACTGCTATCTTACTGTCCAACGCCCGGTCTAAATCACGCTGAGTAACAAAATTTAGAGGACTCCACAACTCCACATATTTTTTCAAGGTCATAACCTCTTCCATCCCCGCAGTCTGCTTGAGCTCTTTGATAATCAAATCCATTTTCTCTTCCATCTTCTGCTGCCCCCTTTTCAGTTCCAGAAGCTCATCGGTGGTTACTTTAAGCTCTTTTTTTAGTTCCTCATTCTTTTTAATGAAGTTGTTCTTAAGCAAATCGGTTTCACGCAGGAGATTGTTCACTTTGCTCTCTAACGATTTCACCCACACATACAATCGGGCGGGATCAAACCCCCCTGATTCAGGAGCAACAATTTTATTTACCATTTTTTATTTACCATTTGATTTACCATTTTTACTAAGAGCAACTCACCTATGGAAATGTATTTAAAGTGTAATGTGCTTATCATTAACTATTGTCTTTAAAGAGGTAGAGCTAATAAAGTTATGTAATTATTTCACAGTAGTGCCAAAAAAAGAGTGAAGATGGTGGATTTAACTAAAAACTGCTTCGAGTATGAGACGTATCGTGAAGGAGAAAACAAAATACTCAAAATCTACGCAGACAAATGTAACTTTCCTCCTTCTGTTGAATATAGCGATTTATGTTTCGGCAAAGTAGTAGATGCCCTGTTGGAAGTAAGCGGAGTCACGACCATAATAGTAACTCAACTGAGAGAGTACGAGTATGATTATTCTCAAACCCAATTGGTATTAGAAGTGGCTTTGCTCTACAAAGCCCTAACCAAAGATGAACGCTTAAATTACTCGAGTATTGTTATCAATCCAATGCACGAGCGCTATATACGTGGGAGTTACGCTCTATTCCAGAGAATCATTACTAGGAGACTCAAAGAAGATCCACTCGCCGCTTATGTGGAACTAAAACGGCTGGAAAGAAGAGAAAAAGAGAAGTTGAGCGTTATACTAGACCAACGTCATCTCTCCTCCCAGCATAAATTTGTAGCAGCATTGCAAGAAGTAGTCCAACGAGTAGAGCAACTAAAAATAATCCAGCTGCTGATGCCCCACACTACTGAATACCAGCTGGGCAATCGCGAGATCTATGGGAACGTACTTCACCCTACTACCAGGCCCGATTTCATGTACACAAAGTTAATTAGTGAATTCCCGGAAGGGGATTTAGTCGAAAGTTATGACTTTGAAGAAGGTGGAGATGTATGTGAAGTAAACATCTTCGAATTTGAAGACAGTGTAAAAACTTTATATCATATCACTCCACCGGAATTTAAGTTTGAGGAAGAAAAGTACGAGCTTCTCGACGATGCCAAGCGCATCATGTCCGAGCACAAGCCCGGCAGGGAAGAATTCGTCGACCCACAACGGATGAGGGAAGTATTTTTTAATATTGGCAGAGA
>JACRPJ010000090.1 GCA_016213985.1 Candidatus Woesearchaeota archaeon | reverse complement strand
AAAGACGTAAGTTACTTCTCTGATTCTGCCAATATACTTGATTAGCTTGTTTCCTTTCCAACCCAGTACCACAATCACTACGCCATAAGCGAAGATTGCAGCAATTAGAATAAATCTTAAGATAATGTCAAAAGTATTGGTAAGCGTTCCTTCGGTAATAAATCTTATTGTTTGTCGGGTGCAGTCAACACTTCCCCACAAAATAATAGCTGAGTTGGCTATGGCATTACCTAAAGAAGTTCCAGTTTTCTCCTGAAAAAATTCGGCAAAAAACCATCCCAGCCAAACTGGTACCAAGAGCCAGAGCATGTCTAGAGTGATAAATGGTGTTACAAATATGGTGTGCAACCACAACTTAAACAGGTCCAGCAAATAAACCGCAGCAATAACGTACCAAGCCATAGTTACCTCTTTTTATCTAGTGACAATTGTTTTTAGTTATATAAAGATTGTGCCTGATGTTTTTCTTTGGGCAGAAATTTTATTCCTGTGGTTAGAGTTATTTATATCTTCAAACTCGTGACTTTGCTAATCCCTTCTTCATTCATACTTATGCCATATAGAGTGTCCGCTTCCGAGATGATTGCATCATTATGAGAGATGATTATGTATTGGGCATTATTACAATAGTTCCTAATCAACTTAGCTAAAGTCTCCGAATTATGTTTGTCCAAAGCCGCGTCGATTTCGTCTAGTATGTAAAATGATGCTGGCTGATATTCCTGGATAGCAAAGATAAATGATAGTGCTGTCAGCGTCTTCTCTCCGCCGGAAAGGGACTTGATGTCCATAAATCTGTTTCCGGTCAGCTTTACTTTTATACATAACCCTTCCTCGAAGAGCCTGTCGGGATTCTCCAGCTGCAAGTATGCTTTTCCCTTGTGGAATAAACTGGTGAATATCTTTTGAAAATTTTCATTAGCTTTATCAAACGTCTGCATGAAGTGCTCTTTCTTTTTGGTTTCAATCTCATTCATCAGGGTTAAGATATCGATCTTTTCTTTATCCAGACTATCTCTCTTATCCACTAATTCGTTAAATTCTTTTTCCACCTGCTCATAGATTTCTAATGCTTTCATATTAACTGCGGACATCTGCAACAGCATCACTTCAAACTTGTTGATTTCCTCCTGCAAAGTATCAAGCTTTTTGTTTTTCATTATTTCTGCATTCTTATAGCGGCTGAACTCTTCCTGCAATCCGGCTAATTTAGCTTTAACCTCAGCATTTTTCAGCGAGATTAGATTTAGCTCTCTTTCATTGTTGCGGATCCTTTCTCTAAATGATTCAATCTCGTTTTCTTTCTGATTAACTTCACTGTTTAGTTTTTCACGCCTGGCGAACAACTCTTTATATTTAGAGTAAAATTCAGTGCTGTCTTTCTCTCTCCCCTGCAACTCTTTCTCATTAGCGGTTATCTTCTCAGCCAATTTTTTTATTTCTTGGGTAAACTGAATCTCTTCTTTGTCGTGCTGCTTAAGAATTTCTTTTATTTTCTCGATTTCTGGAGTTATCAGTTGATCTTCTTGAGCCGAGAGCGTTTTCATTTCTCCCTCCAGTATCAATAAATCCTCACGGAACTTTTGTTTTGCCTCTTCAAATGCACTCAGCTGTGCCAGTAATCGTGGATTTCTTAGCTCATTTACTTCTGAACGGAGCATCTGTTTTCGAGTTTTTAATTCTGCTAGTTCTTTGTTTGTACTAGTAACCTCTTTCTGAACATTAGTTAGATTTTCATTGATTTCTTTTAACTTGATCCTAAGTTCTTTCTTTAGATCTTCGGTCGCATTCAAATCATCGGTGTCCAGGTGCAGCCTTTTCTCTAGCTTAATAATTTCTGCTTCTAGTTCTGACTTTTTTTTTTTTTTTGAGGAGATTTCTTTCTCTGATTTTTCTAGTTCTTCCAGAGAATCTTTCTCCTGGAATCCCAGCGTGGCTTTCCTAGATACAAATCCACCTTTCATTACTCCACTAGCTTCAGCTACATCTCCATCCAACGTTGTCATCTTTATCCTATTAATCCCTACCTTGATAGTAGTGTTGATGTCCTCTACCACCAAAGTATTACCAAATACGTAGCCAAACGCCTTATGGAATTGTGGCTTGAATGAAATTAGATTAATAGCAAAGTCATGCACGCCCGGCAATTTTGCTAGTTTTTTATCTTCTGCAGAAATCTCTTGGCTACGGATTTTATTTAGAGGAATAAAAGAGGCCGATCCTAATTTATTGTTCTTGAGGTATTTAATGCACTCTGCGGCAGTGTTCTCATTGTCCACCACGATATTCTGCATTCTGTTCCCAGCAGCACTTTCCAATGCCAAAGCATACTTCTTATTCACTTGCCCTAATTCTGAAATGGTTCCGTGGACTCCTTTGAATCTTTTCCTATTATCCAGAATACTGGCTAGGGCCTTGTTACTCAGCAAATCTGCTTGTATAAAAATAGTCCTGGAATTGAGTTTGGCTTGTGTTTCTTGCAGTTCCGACAACTTTTTACGAGCATTGGACAGCTGCATTGCCAAGCTGCTATCCTGCTCCAGACATTGATTTAATCTTAGCGTAGCAGCTTTGAAATCGCTTTTCTTCTGTTGCAATTCTTTTATCTGGCTTTTATTCTGCTGTTCTACTTCCTTTACTTTTTTAATCCTTTCTTCGATGCTTTCCAGTTGAAATTCTAGGCGATCTTTTTCACGCAGTAATTCTTGCTGTTTCTGTCGTATTTGCTGTACTTCTTCCTGCTTTTGCTCGATTAATTTATCTTTATCTTCGATCTCCTGGTCCAGTTCTTGGGAGGATTCAATCTTATTCTTCTTTTTAAACTCGGAAATGCTTCTCTCTATGTCTTGGAGTTCTCTGTTCTTCTTACCGATTTGTTGTTGGATTTCCTTTTTGTTTTCTTTAGAAGAAGACGATCTTTCACTAAGTTCTTTTATTTCTTGTTGGAATTGGTCTTTCCTTTGCTGTATTTTGTTAATTTCATCTTTTAGTGTAGATACCCTCGTTTTGTCCCTGGCCAGACTTACTTTGAGATCCTCTATTTCCCGGTGCACTTGGAGTTGCTCTTTTTCCCCTTTATGTTCAATCTCCTGATTTATCTTGAAGATGGTTTGCTTATGCTCATTTAATTTGTGTTTGAGTTTTTCGATCTCCTTTTCGGCGGAAGTTATCTGTTCCTGATACTTAGAAACATCTTTATCATACTGCTGCTTGAGGTCCTCTTTCTCTTGTATATATAGATGAAGTCGTGTAGCTTTGTATGAGTCTATCTTATCTCTAATCTCTTTAAACTTTAAAGCTTGATCTCGATCTTTCTTCAATTCTTTTAGATGAGTTTTACGCTCTTGCAGGATGATGGTAGCATTATTTAGCTTTTCTTCTACTTTATTTAGTTCCAGCAGGGCTTTGTGCTTCTTTTCCTCATACATGGAAACATCGCTGATTTCTTCGATTATCTTACGTCGGTCAAGAGGGGACATATCCACAAAACGGGTAATATCTCCCTGTAAGATAATATTGTAGCCTTCTGGATTTATTCTAGCTGCAGAAAGCAGGTCCAATATCTCTGTTCGGGTATGCTTTTTACTATTTATCCTATACACGCTACTCCCATCAGTAGATATGGTTCGGCTAATCGACACCTCTCTGGCATCAACAGGAAAAGTATGGTTTTTGTTACAAAAAACAATTTCTACCGTTGCAGATGAACCAGCCTTTTTGCTTTTTCCCCCGTTAAAAATCAAATTGGCCGCTTTTTCCACTCTCATGGACTTGGTTGATAATCTTCCTAATACAAAACAGATAGCATCCCCAATATTGCTCTTACCGCTGCCGTTTGGTCCAAGAATACAATTGAACTTGTCAGTGAAGGGAATTTCGGTCTCATGCGCAAAGCTTTTGAATCCATGAATGACAATGCAATTTATTTTAATCATAACATCAGCTCTTACATCACTCTTTTTAAAGCTAATGTTTTGGTTTTGGTTTATAAAAATTACTATTTTTTGGTGTGGGGGTTAAGTATGCCCTTTCCTTTGCTTTGGTCTAAGTCTCCTGGCTAAACGAAATCTTTATAAATAAACATTTAAAGTTA
>JACRPJ010000087.1 GCA_016213985.1 Candidatus Woesearchaeota archaeon | reverse complement strand
TTTGCTTATAAATTATTCTGTTTATTTTTCCACCTAGAAAAGTATATAAACCCAAAAGCAATATCATCCCTATGCAAAAAAGAGGGTATAACGACCATAATTCACTACATGGAGAAGGTAGTCATCCCATCTTTCGCCAAAAGTTAACTATTGGACAGAAAGCAGCAGATGCTCTCACTAAATTTTGTGGCAGTTGGGTGTTTATAGCCGTTTTCATTTTAATATTACTGCTCTGGATAGGGGTTAATTCCTGGTTTTTGCTGGAACGGCCTTTTGATCCTTATCCCTACATCCTGCTGAATTTGGTGCTCTCCAGCGTGGCAGCAGTCCAGGCTCCCATAATCCTAATGTCCCAAAATCGTGAGAATGAACGCGATCGGATTTATGCCCGCTATGATTATATGGTTAATCGGAAAGCAGAGCGAGAAATCCAGAGCTTACAGAAAGATGTAAGTGAAGTAAAAGAAAAGCTAAGGAAAATTAGCGTTAAATGATTATTCCTCTAACGCACCCAAATTATTTTTTTTCTTTGTCGGATAGTTAGATATGGTTTGGTTAATCTTCTCTTTAGTTCCAGGTCCTGGGTTAATACTAAATAACCGTTTCTGGAATAATCAACTAGTGAATCGTCAACGTTATTTTTTTTGGAAGTTAATACTTCAACGTCTTTGGCTTGAAGCATGGCCAGAGCTAGTTTTGCCGCGGCTTTGTGTTTCCCTCCTTGCTCGGTGATAATCTTCTTCAGTTCCTCGACCGTTCCCTCGAGTACAGCTGTTTTGAACTTAAAGTCGCAGCACTTAGCCAGCTCGCTAAAAACCTCTAGCTTGAATTCTACTGCCGCCATCAAAGCATTGGTATCAATTATGACTTTTCTCATATTCTTTGATTCTAAGTACTTGCACACAGCCAGTTAAGAACATTCTGGTTAAAACCAACGCTGCGATTAACAGTAATGAAGAGAACCAAGTAAGCAGGAATAGGGATTCGTTGGTCATGGAGAGATATATTGAAAGAATAATCCCCGAAATCAAAATTCCATTAATTATCATTACCAACAGCAGCTGGTGAAGCCTTCGAATGGAAATGTTCCAAAAATCAGACACAAATACTCTCCAAGAAGGGGAACCCATCAATGTAAACGCACCTATTAGCAGATAATAGATTACTCCCAGCAGAATCATTGCGACTTTGGCTAGCATTATGATCGAATCTTCGGTTTGAAGCGTGAACACATATTTGATCATGAAGTATCCAATTGCTGTAGGTATCCCTAGTAGGACTAACACACTGGCGAGGTACTTAACCCAGGATTTCCCTGCTTGCCTAAGTCCAGTTTTCCAGGAACGAGGTTCGCTTTTCTTCTCCATCAGTTGATTGGTGACGATCCAAAGCAATGCTTGTGGAAAGAGCAGTGTGGCCATAAGCCACGTTACTAATTCAGTAATATGTCTGACCATACTTAGATACTGTTGGTATACGGAAAGAAGGCTGGTAGCATTGTAATTCGTGTCTTGAAGGAGCTGAGTGACAGCATCTACGTCTTGAAGTACTTTCATTGGGTAGGTCGCTGCTAGATACAGAACTATAAATATTACCCCTATCTGTAGGAAGATTAACCACAGAAACCCTCTTTTATGTTCCTTCACCGCTCTAAGGGTATTAACCAACCCCTCCTTTAGATAATTCATTCCTTTCAGAAGAAGAAAAAAGTTTATAGACTTTTCTGTGTCTAACGTTTAATTAATGCTTGTTTCCATTATTTTGCGCTATAATAATCCTGATAATCTCTCATCAGTCCATCGAGCGAGAGCCGGTTTAAAGTTATTTTGACTCGGTTTTTCCCTGCTGAAAAGGTTAATTCGCGCTCTCCCTTACTGTAAGCCTCCTGGATTTTTTGCATGATTTCTTCTTCCCGTACTGGAAAAGAATCCAATCCCAAGAGTTTTTTAACGGACATTTTATTTGCCGCTCTGAAAGCTATCCAGCTTGCAATAACTCTCTTCTTCGGCTTCCAGTATTTCTTCCTCTTCTAAGACATCTCCCTCAAACCCTTCCATAAATCCGTCCTCTTCGCTATTCAGCGCATCTTCATTTATTAGCCTTTCCCGGGTTTTCCGAGAATGGATATGGTCTTCTTCATCTTCCTCCAAAAACCTACCCCTAACCGTAGGATACATTTTTCCACCCCCCAAGTATTTAGTCCCCTAGCTACTTAGTTGTAGCTGTAAAGTAGACCAAAACATTTAAATATAAATACTTTTCCTAAATACTATATATCTACTATATGCTTGTAATGGCGTTAAAGTTAATGGGGGGGTAAGTAGTATGGAATATAGAAAATTAATTTCATTCGGTAAAAGCAGTTATGTGGTTTCTCTGCCTAAAAACTGGATAAACCAAAACAAGCTGAAGAAAGGAAACACGGTGTACCTTGAGGAAAGAGAGCAAGATCTTATTCTCAGTGCTCGTGATAATAAGAAAGCAAAGGTTGATAGTGAAATAATTATTCAGGTTAATGGAAAAAGTGTACGCCGTCTGCAACGAGAAATTATTTCCGCATATATCAAAGACTACAAAACTATAACTTTGGTGGGGGAAGAACTTAAAGATAAAGCGGTAGAAGTGCAAAATACCATCCAGAATTTGATGGCTCTTGAAGTTATGGAGCAAACCTCTAAGAAAATAGTTGCTAAAGATTTTTTGGACATGGACAATATTTCCATTTTCAACATGATACGAAAGATTGACATTATTTTGAGAGCAATGATTGAAGATTGTGAAAGGATGTTTATACATGATAATTATGAGAATATTTACCATCGGGATAATGACGTTAATCGATTGAGTTTCTTAGTGTTTAGGATAGTGGAATTTGGGTTGAGTAATTCCTCTTTTATGTATAAAAAACATAATCTTAATCCCCAGAATCTGCTATACCTGTGGTGGTTCGCATTTAATCTCGAATCCATTGGTGATGATATAAAGCGAATAGCTCGGTTTATGCGGGAAATGAAGAATGTCAACAAAAAGCAACAAGAGCATTTCTTAAAACTTTTTACTGAAGCCAAAAATGGATATTTAGTGGTACTTAAGGGATTCCATAACCATGATGAGGAATTGGCACATGCAGTTTTGGAAAATAAAGAAAAAATAATCAAAGAAGTGGACGAATTTTACAATGAAAATAAAAAAATAGAAAACCTTGGCTTACTAATAGAGAAACTGAAGTCTATGATTACCAATTCCCATAACCTTGGTCGAGTAGTTTATCAATACGGTTTCACTAAATAGTAATTACTCCAGAAAAGTTTATAAATAAATAGTCCTCTATCGAATTTAATGGAACGATTGCCTAAATTAGATGAGCGTATGCTGAAGGAACTTAAAGATCCAGATAATGCCCACCTCCTTTCTATAAGAAGAGACAGCGTTACTTTTCTGTTGGATAAGCCAGAAAAGTATGTGCTTAAAAGCTATGCTCCTGACCAGCTTTCTAAATATTTAATAGCAAATCAAGAGTATCAGCAAAAAAAAGCACAAATTCATAGTGATGAATCTTTATATGATTTAGCGGGTTTAGCGTATGCTGATTTTAATGGAGTGTATTACTTCCACAAAGAAGCGTTTATTTTAGACGCAGCAGGAATGCTTCCAGACAGCGATTTTGTTCCAAAATTAAAAGGTATTGACCGCAAAACTTCGAGTTTTGGAATGGAATATATCGAGATGCCTGATTTTCGAAAACATTTTTTACCAGGTAACAACCGAAAAAAAAAGATTGAGGAATTTATAGATTCACTTATTAAGTTTCATTGCATTGTCGGAAAAAATTTTAAAGAGTTATATAACTCTGTGCATTGGAAAAACACTTCTGGCTTGCGTCCTCGAAATCTAACGGAAGAAACGGCAAGGATGGAGAATTATTTTAGCACTATTATTTATCGTAACTGCGACCAATTTGGAGAATATTATGCTAATTTTAAAAGGAAGAAAAGTTCTCGCAGCTTAACACTGCAGCAGAAAATTAATCGTGCAATCGGTTCTT
>JACRPJ010000047.1 GCA_016213985.1 Candidatus Woesearchaeota archaeon | reverse complement strand
CACTGGCGAAGAAATCATAATAATAACTAGCCCTAAAAGTTAGGGGAGCAGGCAGGGATTTCCATAATTGTTTACTATCGGTAAGACTATAGGCAGAAACTGTCCCCCCGTTTAAATAACCGTCATGCTCTAATTTTTCTTGGATTTTAGTAAACGCATCCAAACTATACTCAGTGGAAACATCTTTATCGAAAGCATGCCCGTGCAGAAACAGAATAGGGTAGTTACGAGGTGCAGCTCTACAACTCTCGGTGAGACAACAATTCTGACACCTACCATATACACAGCATTTGGGCAAAGGCTCGTCCAACGAGAAATTAAAAGCAGAAGTATAATCCTTAATGATAGGAATAGTAATCCTGCTCTGGTTATTAGCAGACACATCAAGCTTAACAGGTACAAATCTACATGCTTCCGGCTGCCTCTTCATCAATTCTTGCACTAAAGGCAGAGAGAAATTATAATCATAATTTACCGGGGAGACATTGGCAGCTAGTTTTGCACCCAGCAGGTCCGCTATCAGCCCATAATTAGAAGCGTTATGAGGGACAGATGATAGCTGGGTAAGATAACTCTTGATTACATTATTCTGCCGATAGGTTATGACTTTATTAACCGTATCTTGGAACTCTTTGCCCTGGTAATAACTATCATTAGCAATAGGCAGAGAAGAATTGAGCGTTAATAGCAGCAACTTTAAATTCTCTCTATCTTTACAAGAATGATTCAAATCGAAAAGATTCTGATAAGCAAGATCAGTAATCAATGAGTGCTTAACACAAGCCTCACCAATGGCACATAAAACATCTTTATCCCGATTCAATGAGAGCTCATTCTCCATTACCCCAGACTTAATCTCATTACGAATAGAGGCATCCACACCAGAAACATACCTTTCCATCTCAGATACTACCTGCTCTTTACGAAGAATATCATTTTTCCGGCTGAATTCATCCAACTTCTGATCAAAATTTATTGCCGTGGTATTCAATGCCATAACAAACGAGCTACTTAGCACGCTATTATTCTGAAATCGCTCAACTGACTTAGCTGCTTCGCTAACTCTGAAAATCAACTGATTATAATCATTAAACAGGGTTAATACACTTTGATTCCACTCCTCAAATTTATGGTCTGTCTCTTGGGTCACCCAATCCAGTGTTGATAAGTGTTCCGAAAGCAGGCGATAATCCTGAGTACCCCATATCCTCTGAGCATCTTTGAGCAACTCGCGTAAAGAAGTAGTGCTTTGGTTTATGCTTTCTTTAGAATTAACATAACTTTCTAAGAGTAAAGATTCATTTAATTTAGAAACCAACTCTGTCAGCAAGAGATACTCCTGTTCAAATTCAGTTAATTGCTTGGCAGCGAAAAATAAATGGGCTTTTTGATTCTCTTTGAGCACTTGCTCCTCAGCATTGAGGTTATGGGTTAAAGTAATCAGAACCGAGCGAGTGGTTATTTCCTCAGAAGTATGACATAAAGCAGTGCTTACTCCTTTACAAGAAAACTTAAACTGGTACAACTCTTCACCGCTTCCCGGAGAAACTGGAGTTAAAGTGTATCCCTTGCGGAAGGGATATTCTGGACGCAGAGTAAAGTCGTTCCGATCAAGTTCTCTATTATTACTTACATCGGCAAAGGTAGAAATACATTCAACAGAGCAAAAAGGATTAGTAGAAACTCTTACTTCAAAATTAATCTCGCCTTCCTCTCCGTTGGATAAAGATAAGTATTCATGATCAGCACTTAATGAAATAATAACGTCGTTGCCCAGCCAAAAATTAATCCACAACCAGATTTGGGTGCCAAACACTGCCAAAAACAGGGCTAAAAATACTCCTAGAACCATTATCAGGATCTTATTTCTACGAAACCAGCCAGGGGATTCTTTCTTTACTCCTTTCACCTCTTCCTCTTTTTTAGGCATGCGCTCATTAAAATAGTTATTATATTTAAAGCTAATCTATGGTAAATTAGTCGCAATTGCAAATTCTCTCAACGTATGCGATCGCTGTTAGACGACCTGACAACCAAAGGGAGGAAAGCGTAGCATGGTCGTAGTGAGCGTTAGCGAGAAAGTCCGCCGTAGCCCGCCTGCTTATTGAAACTAACAGCACATGCAATGATATTAATTCTAAACTAACTGTGCCTTATTAAAACAATTGTTAACTATTAGTAAGAACACAAATTATATAAATATCTGCCCTTGTCTACTTTGGTTATGGTCCAAGAAATGGCTTTAATCAACAGAAAAATAAGCATGGTCGCTGCCGCTTCAGAAGCGCTGACATATAGGAAGAAGAACCCCGGTTCTGATTCGGACCGAGTATTACGATATATCTCTAAGAATGTTGCCATTGGCAAAGATGAAATGACTAAAATTGGGATGATTGCTGCGGCATCAGAAGCCTTATCCATTGCCGAGAAGCAACCAACGCTCAATGAAAAAGAAGTTATCCGGATGATCATGGGAAATATTCCCAACATCCTAAGCAACATCAACAGCTACTAACGTTTACAGGGGAGTGGAATTATCTTTTTACAAGAAATTTCGTTACAATTGTAAGATTTATACTTAAAGAACAAAGAGAGAGCCCCTAGCGAGATTTGAACTCGCGACCTCGTCCTCTTTGTGGTCAAGAAATACCAAGGACGCGCGCTGTAGCGAAAGTTTACCGCTGCGCTATAGGGGCAATAGAGCAAAATCATGGAAGGGTTCTATTTAAAGGTTACTAAGCAAAATCAAAACAAATACCTTTTTATTATAGTGTCGTTTCTAGCTAAGAATGGCTGGGGGTGTTGAGATAGAAGAGTTATTTCCACACGAAATAATTCGTAGTGGGCAGGATGAACTAATTAAAGATCTTGACCAAACCTTCTCTGAAAAGAAGATCCTTTTAGCTCATGCGCCTACTGGGCTGGGAAAAACTGCTGCGGCCCTTTCTGTAGCCATTAAATATGCATTGAAAGAAAAAAAGACCGTTTTCTTCCTCACCAATCGACACACTCAGCATCAAATCGCCATTAACACCCTTAAATCTATCCAAAAGAAAACCAAACAAGAGATATCTTGTATCGACCTTATTGGCAAGAGAGGGATGTGCAATCATGAAGTAGCCGGCTTGTTTGGTAATGAATTTAATGACTTCTGTAAAAGCGTGGTGGAGAAAGGAGAGTGTGAGTTCTATTATAATATAAAAAATAAAAAAGAGCTGACTCTGGATGCAAAATTGGCACTTAAAGAATTAAAGTTAAAAGGACCAATACATAACCAGGAACTTATTTCTTACTGCAGAGAAAAAAGATTATGTAGCTACGAAATGACCTTACTATTAGCCAAAGATGCCCAAATACTGTAGATCTGGAAAACATCATCCTCGTACTAGACGAAGGGCACAATCTGCCGAATAGGATAGCAGAAATGCTTAGTAATATGTTGACCAGTAACATGGTCAAGAATGGGGTTATCGAAGCCAAAAAATTTGGGTATACGAGAATAGTAGGTTGGCTGCAGGACCTGAACAGAGGACTAAATGGATTAGCTGATTTTACTTCGCAGGATAAAGAAAAAGAGAAGAAAGTGTCCCAAACCCAATTCTCAGAAGTGGTCAAAGAGTTCATAGATTATAATCAGCTAATAGAAGAACTAGAATTCGCTGCTGATGAGGTGAGAGGGAAACAACGCAAGAGTTATCTGGGAGGAATACAAAACTTTTTGGAATCATGGAAAGGACCAGATGAAGGCTTTGTGCGCTATATTTCAGAGAGGAATAGTAAATTCGGGCCAGTAACTATACTAACCTACGCCTGCTTGGATCCTAGCATAATCACCAAAGAAATATTCAGCCATCTTTATAGTGGTGTGGTAATGAGCGGAACATTAAAACCTACATTCATGTACAAAGACGTGTTGGCGATTGATAGAGCAATAGAAAAAGAGTACAGCTCGCCCTTTCCTCTTGAGAACAAGCTTACGATTATCATTCCTGAAACTACTACCAAATATACTTTAAGAAACGAACTGATGTATAGGAAGATTGCAGAGAAATGTTCTGAACTTAGCAGCCTAATTCCCGGCAATGTTGCTTTATTTTTTCCCTCATATGAGCTGCGGGACAACATCGGGAAGCTGCTTTCCTCGTCGAAAAAACTATTCTGGGAAAAAAGCGAGCTGAGTAAAGAAGAGAAAGACTTATTCTTAGAGCAATTTAAAATAGAGAAGGACCAGGGTGCAGCTCTACTAGGAGTAGCGGGAGCTAATTTTGCGGAGGGAATAGATTTGCCCGGCGATCTGCTGAATGGAGTAATTGTAGTGGGATTACCCTTAGCCAAGCCAAATTTATTCACCAGAGAAACAATAAATTACCTGGACAAGAAGTTCGGCAAAGGCTGGGAGTACGGCTATATCTATCCAGCCATGAATAAGTGTTTTCAGAGTGCGGGGAGATGCATCCGAAGCGAGACCGACCGGGGAGTAATCATTTACTTAG
>JACRPJ010000021.1 GCA_016213985.1 Candidatus Woesearchaeota archaeon | reverse complement strand
CTATGCCCAATCCTTATGCACCGGAAATCCGTGGCTGGGTTGATGCTCTCGATAAAATTGTAGATAAAGCCGACGAAAATACTTACTTTGTTGGACATAGCATCGGTTGCCAGGCTATTTTAAGATACTTAGAAAAATTGCCACCTTCAATAAGGGTAGGTGG
The DNA here is from genome assembly GCA_016213985.1 of Candidatus Woesearchaeota archaeon. Lineage (GTDB taxonomy): Archaea > Nanobdellota > Nanobdellia > Woesearchaeales > GW2011-AR9 > JACRPH01. The sequence continues at coordinate 9,611 of JACRPJ010000021.1, read as the reverse complement.
CGTGATACTGGTTGCAGGATGGTTTACATTAATCGGCTTGAAGACGAAAGAGGAGAGGAAAATTGCTAAGCCATGGGTTCAAACACCTATAAATTTTGATAGAGTGAAACGACATACCCATAAGTTTGTAGTAATACTTTCGGATAATGATCCTTTCGTTCCTATGCGAAAACATAAAAAGTTGGTTGAGAGCAAGCTAGGAGCAAAAGTAGTTGTGTTACATAATAAGGGGCACTTTAGTAGTTCAGATAAAATTACAAAATTACCCGAAGTATTAAAAAGTATTACATATTTTGATAAAAAGAGGTGAGACCATGAACCACAATTATTTTTGGAGGAGTTTGTTAATGTGGGTATTATTTATCTTTTTAGTCTCTTGCGCGAGTGTACCTGTAGAAAAAGTATGTACTGCGGATAAAGATTGCGTCCCCGCAACTTGCTGTCATGCCAGCGATGCAGTGAACAAAGAAAGTGCTCCGGATTGTAAAGGACAATTGTGCACTATGGAATGTGTCCCTGATACTTTAGATTGCAGCCAGGGGAAGGTTGCATGTATTAAGGGGGAGTGCAAGATAATACTAAATAAATAATTTTTGTTTTTGACCTAAAAATGAGTAAATAAGTTTTAAACTATATAATCCAAAAATGAAACCATTGCCTTACTCTTTTTTCGCTCGAAATACAGTGCGAGTAGCGCAGGATCTTCTAGGAAAAGTGATTAAGGTTGGTAATTTCACCGCTAGAATAGTAGAGACGGAAGCGTATGGAAAAGATCCAGCGTCACATGCGTTCAGGAAGACAGATAGAAGCAACATCATGTATGATACTTATGGGCATGTGTATGTGTACTTGATTTATGGGATGTATAACTGCGTCAATTTTACTACGGAAAAAGTGGGAGAACCGGGTGCGGTGCTAATACGAGCAGTGGAGCCTTTGGAGGAAATCGAGGTAATGAAGAAAAGAAGAGGAACTAATAATCTTCTCAACCTCTGCTCTGGTCCAGGAAAATTATGCCAAGCGCTGGGGATAGGCAAACATCACCATGGAATTAAGTTAGGAAAAGAGATTAAAGTTTACGATGATGGATTCAAAGTAATCAAGCTGGGAAAAAGTTCTCGTGTGGGCATAAAAGATGCTGCAAATTTAAAGTGGAGATTTTTCGTCTATGGAAATGAGTTTGTGAGCAGAGTTTAAATGAGAATGATAAGAATAGCGGTTTACTTTAGCCTAAAAGGGATTACGCTTCAGCTTAAAAGGAATTACGTTAGTTTTATCTGATAAATCATCTTCTCTTTGTTCTGGTTCAAAGTTTTGTTTTGGTTCGAAGTCGTCTAACCTAAGTTTAAACTTACTCCCATTCCAGCCACAATAAGCTTTCACTTCTAACTCTCCCAGTTCGTTTATTTTTATTTCTCCAGTTCTTATTACACATCTATGATTTTCTAGGATTTGGGGAAGGCATATTAATTCTCCTTCTGGATACACCTTGCAGCTCTTTTCGCTGGAAAGCTCTCCATAGTTCTTCTCCCAGTATTCGTAACCTAATTCTTCGGGCAGAACTCTTAAATAGGGGCACGGAAAGGGCTTTCGGATATTTAGTTTTTCAATATACCCTCTTAACTCGGTAAGTTCCTCAAACTTTTTCATTTTCTTAGAATAATCTTGTCTATTTTATAATTTTTATTATTCTCTGGACCAGAAACCATGCTCTTTAGCATGGAAAGGAGGTTACTTTGCTTTTGTTGTTTAAAACAAACAGGGTTAGTTTTTTAAACTAGTAAGCAATCTTAGGATAGTTTGCGGGGGTGTCGGAGTGGTCAAATGAGCAAAAGCTCAGACTTAACGAGCTAGCTTGAGGTAGTTAGTTGCAAACGGCTAGTGGCTTAGTGCCTGCGCGAGTTCGAACCTCGTCCCCCGCAGTTCTTTCGCCACAAGAAAGCAAACAACGATTTGTTTTCTGTGCAGAAATGAGGTAGTTTCCTCATTTCTTGCGACTGGGAGCGAGGTGCGGCATGCGGAAAACTGCGTTTTCCTTAGCCCCACTTTTTTGAGGGTTGACAAAACATGAGACATAAAGCACCGTGGGAATGCATTTATGCAAAGGAGGATAAAAACAAGTGTAGACCCGGAAACAAACCAAAATCTAATCAAGAATATTTTGAAATTTTATGCCTGTGTATCCTCCAAGCTGGTTTAAATTGGGGTATGGTTAGAAAAAATTGGCAGAGATACAGAAATGGATTCTACAATTTTAATATAAGTCAATTAGCAAAGACACAATCAAATGATTTAATAAAAAGAGAGAATGTTATCAAAAACCCTAAGAAAATTGAGGGTATTATTTATAACGCTAAAGAATTTCAGAAAATAAAGAAAGGGTTTGGTTCTTTTTCCAGATTTTTGGACTTACTTAATCAAATGAAAGAGAAAGATGTGTTCAAATTGCTAATGAAGCGATTCAAGCACGTTGGAGAATATACCGCAGAGTATTACCTGCACAGCGTGGGGTATTGGAGGTGAGAAATAGAACACCTGGTCGTGGATTATGATGCTGGTTCGAATACTTTAGTTACTAAATACAAAATTATATAAAGAAATAAAGATTCTGGTAGTTAATGCATAGCGACTGGGAGGTTACCGCTGAAGTTAAGAAGCTGCCTTCTCTAAATAGTCCAATCCTAATCGAAGGGCTGCCAGGAATAGGTAATGTAGGTAAAATTGCGGTAGATTTCTTGGTGGAAAGTTTAGGTGCCACAAAACTATATTCCTTTTTTTCTCATAAGTTTCCACACTCCGTTTTTGTGGGAGAGAATAACTTGATTGAAATGCCCAAGCTGGAGATTTATTATAAGAAGTTTAATGATGGGAGCAAAAAGCGGGATGTATTATTACTCGTCGGAGATATACAACCTATTGATGAGGAAAGCTGCTGGACCTTCTGCGAGGAAGTGCTTAAGATCGCCAAACAGTACAAGTGCACCGAGGTGATAACTACCGGAGGAATTGGCTTGCAACAAGTCCCCGACAAGCCTAAAATTTATTGTACCAGCAACAATGTGGGCTTGTTTAAGTCATATGTTCAAAAGGAGATGCTAGTAGAAAAAGATATCTTTGGAGTCGTGGGACCGATTGTAGGGGTTTCTGGGATATTATTAGGGCTGGGAAAAAAGAGAAACGTGAGAGGGGTAGCTTTGCTGGCAGAGACTTTTGGCCATCCGATGTACTTGGGGGTTAAAAGTGCAAAGGAAATTCTTAGAATACTAGAAGCTAAGTTTCATTATGGTATAAATATCAAAAAAATGAGCAAGGAAATAATGGAAGTGGAAAAAGAGTTAATGAGCAAGACCAAAGAGTGGACGGCTGAGCTGCTCAGTGGTGCAGCAGGAGCCAAATTAAAAAAGAAAGAGTCGAGCTATATTGGGTGAAGTGTATCTATTGAAAGACAAGATTAAACAGTCTACAATGTGAAGCTGCCTTTGTAAAGAAAATCCTTTCTAAAAATAGTTCTGTTTTCAGACGTAAGCCCATCACAACCTTTATAAATACTTATAATATTCTTTTCTCGATAGAAAAAAAGAGGTACGGTCAAGCTAAAGGTAGCTCTATTTTTACGACTTCCTCGGTTGAAAAAACATTTTTTGATTCTGAGAAAGCCCAGGTCACTATTTTTATCATTTTAGGAATAATTCTCCTGTTAGCAGTAGTGCTGGTAATTTTAGTGCAAAAAGAAATCCTCACATTCAAGCCCGGAGAATTGCTCCCAGCGGAAAAGGGAAAAGTGGAAAATCTTCTCACCTCCTGCATTGAGCGGTTGGGAGATGAAGCTTTATTAAAATTAGGATTGCAAGCAGGATACATTAATGTTCCTGCAGATATCACCAGTAACCCTTCCCAACACTTAAAAATTTCTCCGTTTCAAGTTCTTCCTTATTGGGCCTACGGACAGGAAACTAACATTCCCTCTCTACTTCAAATTCAGGATCGGATAAATGCTTACCTCCAGCTGAATTTACGCAGCTGTGTCTCCAATTGGGAACCATTTAAAGAAGAATATGATATCATTGAAAAAGGCCCGCTCACGGTAAACACCGAAATCGTAGAGAGCAAAGTTATCTTTAATGTGCGCTGGGACTTGGAGATAAGGAATAAAGCGGGAGAAATAGTAGTGGAAATAGTGGACCATGTTGCTGAATCTCCGATTCAGCTGAAAAAAGTTTATGATACTGCGAAGTTGATCGTAACTCGAGAGATGGAAACTCTGAAGTTAGAGGATATTACTCAGGATTTAATTGCTTTAGAAGCTCCCAACGTTCCGGTAGCCGGAGTAGAGATCCGCTGCAGCAAAAAGACCTGGGACGTGAATAAAGTTAAGAGCGGTCTGCTTCAGCTGTTGAGTACCAACATTAAAGAATTAAAAATCAAAGGCACGGATTTTGTAGAATTTCCGGAAGGTTTGCTTTATTACCAGTACCATTATGTCTGGGATATAGGAGAGGAATTCAAGCAGCCCAAAGTAAGTGTCCATTTCCGGTTCGATGAGAGTGATCCATTTCATTTTTCGGTTACTCCACTTTCCGGAACCAAGATGAGCAGTTCTCAGATTGGTGGGGGAACCATGCTTTCTTATCTATGTGTACAAACTTGGAAGTTTACTTATGACTTAGTCTATCCAGTAAAAGTAAGGGTGAGAGACGAGACTACCGGATATAATTTTGAGGTTGCTTTCAAGGTTCACCTGATTGAAAATCAGCCCAATCGGGGAGAAGCCCTTGCTGCCAGGCCATCATATCTACTTAATGCCGTAACCAATGAGGATTACTGCAAACCTAGGAATATTCCCCTGACCATTAAAACTTATGAGGCTGTGGCTAATGGAGAAGGGATTGATTATCGTAACGATTTGGAGGGGGTTAATCTTTCTTTTACTTGCATCCAGTATCGGTGTGATTTAGGTAAGTCTGAGTATGATTTTGCCCATCTGGGGTTTTCCGGGGTGAGCACTAATCTACCTTACTGTGTAGGAGGAATCCTGCGGGGAACCAAAGAAAACTATATCGAAGACTGGAAACGGATCGTTCCCAAAGCCAATGAGATTGTGGAATTAAATTTAATTCCAGTAGTTGTTTTCCCTGCCAGCAACATTAGAGTGGTAAAGCACGATTTTAAAGATCCCAAACATATCGGTCCGGCTACTAAATTAGGGAGTAAAGAGTTTGCTCTAATTAGGTTCAGTTTTAGGAACGACAATACCAACGCTAGTACTGCTAAACCAGCAACTGCGGTGGTAGAATATTCGCCTCTGCCCTCAAATGTTTATCCAAATCAAAATATAGTATTGACCAATGAAAGCTTATCTGAGCTTCAGGAACAGAAATTGATGTTTTTAGCTCGGGCTGATTTTGCTTATGATTTGGAGCTGAGTGTTTTCCGCCAGGAAGGAGACGAAGCTAAATTTATTGGAGGATACAAAGGCAAGTGGCTGGTTCCGTGGGAAAAACTAAAGAACGCTCAAACCATTACTTATCACGTGCTGAGCAAAGATAGGCCCAGCGAAGAAGAAAGCTATGAAATGATGATGGAGTTAGCTTACAATAGTGTATATCTTCCCCCCCCGGAGATTAAGTAATAAAAATCAAGAAATTACAATGAACGTAGCCAAAAAAAATTGGTATAATCATCTGCTGGTTTTATCAGTTATATTTATAGTGATTAATCCATCTTTAGTAAGTGCGCTGGAATTCTCTGATATCAGCGTGAGTAGCATAACTGAAAATAGTGCAGTGGTGAATTGGAGCACTGATGTCCCTGCGGATAGTTTTGTAAAATACGGCTCCAATAAAGGCTCACTAAAAGAAGTTGGTGACGCTAATTTGCTAACCAAGCACAGTTTGGGGTTAGAAGAGCTTGATGCAAATACCACTTATTATTATGCAGTTAAGAGCAATGATGTGGAAGAGAATAATTCTGGCAGTTTCTATTCATTTGCTACTCTTTTACCTGACATAATCCCCCCTAAGCTGGTTCTGGATCTTCCCAGCATAGCTAAGGGGGATAGGGTAGATGTAAAAGGATTTACTGAGACCGGCGCATTAGTAAAATTGTATGTAAATGATGCGCTGGCGGCAAGTACAGCCGCGATTGCTTCCATCTCGGGTAAAGAGAATACTTCTCTACCTGATGGAGAATTTACTTTTGCCGGAATTTTAATCAAGAAGAACAAATGGAATAATATTACCCTCGTGACCTTAGATGCAGCGGGAAATTATGCCAGCGCCGGAGCGATGATTCTTTCTGATGCCAATCGCCCTGCATTAGCTATGAGTCCCTTACCCGGACTGAGAATTGTAGTTATGAGATTTTGGTTAATGATAAGTCGGTGTTCAAAGGAGAAGGCATTTCGTTTAAGCAAAAGATAGATTTGATTGAGGGAGATAATACGATTAAAGTTGTGGCCGTGGATCAGGTGGGGTGGGAAACCAGTGAAAAATTTATTATTGCTTCGGATACCAAAGTACCTATGGTTACTTTTAAAGTTGAAAAGGGCAACCAGTATTTCCAGGGGAGAGCAGTTTCTGATATTAACGGCAAAACTGAGCCAGGAGCAATGGTTTATTTGTATGTTTATCGGCAAATCGGTTACGAGTACACCCCCGATTTCAAGCGGGCCTGGAAGAAAACTGTTGCCGATAAGAACGGCAGTTTTACTTTTGATGGAGTTAACTTTGAAAGCGAGCCATTGAGCCTGGAGGTACTTGCTCCCCAAGAAGTGCCCAACGATTTGCAAAAGTATGTTTTATATCCGCTTGAGCAGCTGGAGTACCAGCAGAGTTCTACTTATCATATTTTTATAATTGCTGAAGACCAAAGCGGTAAAACTGGATTTTCGACAGCACTAATCTCCATTAATACTTGTTATTCCAGTAATCTTGATTTTGATATTCATTCTTTGGTGCAGTTCCAGGCACCATTAAGATTAGATCCCCAATTGTTAGATGAAGGCAGGGAAACTATTACTGCAGTATTTAATCTTAGTTATCAGGGTTCTGGTTATGCTGGAAAAGCACTTGAACAGGAAGCATTTGTGATTCAAAATGTGGAGTTCGAACCAGCCTGTACTCCGGGAATGAGAGAAGATAGCAGCTTTAAGTTAGGGTGCAGTATTCTTCCCCACGCTCCCCGAGGCAGGATTTCTAATGGAGATAAAACTGCCTGGTACATCACTTATAACCTACACAGCACGGAAAAGATGAGCGAGAAGAAGACGAGCTATTGGGAAGAGTTCAAGAAGCGCCAGCTGGTATTCCCGCTTAAAATAAAAGTTCATTATGCCGAAAGAGACGATGCCGGTAATCTTGGACCGGTTAAGACTCAAGTTGCCTGTTATGATTTAAGTTATTTTGTAGATATTCCCATTGAAAGCAGCGATTTGGTTCCGGACTTCTTAGCGGATGAAGGAGTAAGAGGAATAAATGCCACAATTAATTCCATCAATAAAGTGATGCCCTACTTGGAGACCGCGATGAAAGTAGCGGGCATTACCTGTATAGGTTCATTTACCGTGAAGATGATGGTAAAGTATGTGCGCATCGTCACTTCTAAAATCGAAGCATTCTCTTCGAAGGTGAAAAAACTGGTGGATAAAGACGAAAAAGACTGTCCCTATAATCAGAATAACCTGTTGTTAAAGAGTACGATTGAAGAATGGGAAAAATACGCTAGTGAGCATGGTGGTTGGCCTTCGGAAAGCAATCCGGGTAGTCCTGGTTTTTACCCGGGATGGAATTCCGACGAGTACAAAGCCAAGGAAACATTAGATGCACGCTGTCCCGCTACCGCTAGTATGTGGGCGACGGAGAAATATTTGGATCAGGCTTACCGCTGGACCTGTGATCGGTTCTTCTGCCGTTCCGTTCCGGCGAAATGGACCGAAGACAAAGAAAAGCAACAGGTAGATTCGGTGATTCTAGAGCAGCAGCAGTGTGCCTCGAGCAGCCGGGGGGTGCCACTGAGAGAGATTGAGAATTGCCAGGAAATGATTGAGGGGGTACAGAAGAGTAGCATAATTGAAATCATAGACCGAAAAGTGTATTCCCAGGCAAAAACCGCCGGGAACTTCCCTTGCTTCCTTAACACTCTGAATAATCAGTTGTATTATATCAATCCTCAGAAATTGCAGGCCAATCAAATATTTTTTACTTTGCAGTGGATTGCCCCGCGGGCAGTTAGTTTTAAAGAAGCAGAAGCATTAACTTCAACCGAAAAAGAATTATTAGTGTATCGGCCGTATAATTCCAAAGATTTTATTGTCGGGGTAGACCAAACTTGTGAGAATGTGTGCAATAATGAACGTAACCCTGGTTACAAAGCGGACAAAGATAATGGAATATCTAATTATTACAAAAGCCAGTCACAACCCGGCAGATACGGCTGCTATCGCGAATCCATCGATCCGGTTACTGGAAAGATAACCTGGCTGGATAAGAACAATCAACCGATGAAAGAGGGGAGATATGCTGCGGGGTATACTGCCGATTGTTTTGTGGAAACCGATGGAAGTGGAACTCCAATAATTCCTCAGCCAGGAAATACTGGTTTGCTGCAATGTGTATGCGCCTCTGACCAGGGAGTAAAGCCGGACCAGCCTGTCAGTGCCCGGTATGCCGCGCCCGGAGAACCATGGGATTACCATCAGGCTACGGTGTACAACGAACATAAAGCGGGTGGTACTTACTATCCTAAATGGAGATATTATGCTGGAAGGGACTTCTCTTCGGCTTTTGGAGCAAACTACATTACTGATTATTTAAGAGAGGAAGGAAAAGCAACTACCCATGAAATAAATCCACATACGCAAATCATCGGAACTTTCCAAACCGTTTGCCTGCCGGGAATCCGAGCAAGATTAGTAGCGCTGCGTAGCATTTTACAGCAAACCCAAAATTGTATACTAGATGCTAAGAAAAATGGGCTACAAGACGCGGGGGTATGTAAAACATTGTTCTCGCAGCAGATTTGTGGTTTGATTTACAAAGGAATAGCTTACTTGGCTTCCGGCTGTAATCCTTACAATTTCCAGGACCAGACCAAAGGAGGAGGGACATTGGAAGGAGTAGGAGAAGTGTTTACCGCTCTGGCGGGCTCGGTAGAAGATACCATGAAATCGTCCATAGATGAAGTAACTTCGGATTATACTAATGCCAATCTTCAGGCGTTCTTCGCTGGAGGGGCAAAGGGTTATGCCCAATCAATATGCATGGCCGCATTTGGGTTTGACTGGCCGATGGGCATGGATTTTATTATGGATTCAGCTTATGCGTTCCCCACCGCTACCAACGTGCAGGTGATACCCGCAGAGAGAGAGCTGGCGACTTACGATCCAACCAAAGGAACTGCGGTTTACAATTATCGAGTTGGAGCGGCAATAGTTCCGGGATTTAAGATCAGAACTGCCAAGGTTTACCTTAAATGTGTGGGTAAAGAAGATTTGCTCTATCCAGGAACCAGCGATTGCGGACAGCAGGGATGTGATTGTCTGAATGCCAACGAGCCTAGTTCTGCTCTGGAAGGAGAGAAAACCTGGCCATTGACTACTGGAAGATTGCTGAACT
>JACRPJ010000020.1 GCA_016213985.1 Candidatus Woesearchaeota archaeon | reverse complement strand
CGGAGGAAAAAAAGACATTACCTACGTATGTAGAAGCGCACAATGCTCCGGAATCGATCCCCGTAAAGGCTGCTTCCAGGTGCAAGATGGATATGCCTGCAGCTTCTTCTTCAGCATTTCTTTAAGCCAAGAAGCAGCAGAAAGACAAGCTGCTCTCACCAATAAGCTTTTGGTAGTAAGCGGAGAGAGCGGCAGTGAAAATTATCTAAACGAAGACCTAGTGTTATTCTTAGACGATAAAGAAGTGGACAAATTAAAAATCGGGGCGGAATTAAAAGGAAGAGCAGCTACCGATATCCAAATTTCTGGCTCCGGTTCCGGAATCAATCAGCAACAGGCACTCAATAGTGCACTACAAAACATGAAACGCTTGCAGACTATTATTATCACGGGCAGTTTACCGGTCAAGCTGGAGATAGTAAAAATGGACACCATTTCCCCTTCACTCGGAAAGGAATTTCTGAATAACGTCTTATTCGTAGGGTTGCTGGCAATACTGACCGTAAGTGCAGTAGTGCTAATTCGTTATAAAAAAGCTCGGGTGGTGATTCCTTTAGTATTAACCATTATTTCAGAGATTGTTTTAGTACTAGGATTCGCAGCACTAGTGGGATGGAATTTGGATCTAGCGGCCATAGCAGGTATTATTATCGTTATTGGCACGGCCGTAGATCATTTGGTGGTCATTACTGACGAAACGGTGCGCGGCGAAGTAGAAGCAATTGATTGGAAAATACGAATTAAGAACGCTTTATTTATCATTATGGGGGCATATCTCACCGCAGTAGCCTCGATGATCCCGCTGTGGTTTGCAGGAGCAGGAATGCTTAAAGGCTTTGCTTTTACCACTATTGTTGGTGTTTCCTTTGGAGTGCTGATTGCCCGGCCAGCATACGCCGCCGTGGCCGAAATACTGCTAAAAAAAGAGGATTAATCTTCGGGGAGAATAAAAGTGGGTTACCACAACCAGAAGGCAATTTGGCTAGCTATCATATGCACCCTATTCACTTCCATAGGCCAAGTACTGTGGAAATTAGGGCTAGTGAGGATAGACGCTCACCAATGGTTAACCTGGTTTAACCTTCCTTTTGTATCGGGATTTGCCGCTTACGGAATAGGAGCAGCGCTAATGCTGCTGGCATTCAAACATGGAGAACTGAGCTTGGTCTACCCTTTCATTGCTGCAAGTTATGTATGGGTAAGCCTATTATCACTTTACTTATTCCCCAGCGACTTTATGAACTGGTGGAAATGGAGCGGAGTAATCATTATCATTATCTCCGTCAGCTTATTAGGATATGGCAGCTCCCGTAAGAGTGAAGTTACTTTCACAACACCCCATGGGTGAAACATAAATGGTAAAATATCTAGCACTACTGTTAGTATTAATCGCTACTTTAATCGGAGCGGTAGGCGCATTGACGTTAAAAAAAGCTACCAGCAACCACACGTTTAGAGAAATGTTATTCAACTCTAAAGTATGGGTAGGTTTTTTCTTATATGGTCTATCCACTATTTTTTATATCTTAGCCTTACGTATGGAACAATTAAGCGTAGTGTATCCTCTCGTATCTCTGTCTTATCTATGGACCACATCCCTCTCCATAAAATTTCTGGGAGAAAAAATGAACGTCTGGAAATACCTCGCTCTGGGAGGCATCATTGTGGGGGTAACGCTAATCGGAGTGGGAAGCTGATACCTAAAAGTATATCCTAAAGCAAAGAAAAGCTTTTATAATTCCAAAACGTACCTCTTCAGATGACCATTCGTCCTGCTTTGATTACTGATTTGATGGAATTGTACGCTAATGGTAGTACCTGAATATCGAGAGCGGGGAATTGCGAAACAACTATATCAGGCATGTGAACAACAATTAAGAGAACAAGGAATCAACTATATTTATGGTTGGGCTAATGCTCATAATCCAATAATCTTAGAACTAATGAAAAAGCAAGGCTTTTCCCCAGGCCATGAGTATATCTGGATGGATAAGAAATTATAATCTTACCTTACCAACACTGCTTTTCTGTTGCTCTGGATGGAAACCCTCACTTTGTCGATTACCGCCGGCAGGATAAACACTATCACAAACACTACTCCAATAACCCAGGGATTATGAGAAGAAGTTTTTAATATGGATTTTTCTATAAGTTTATTTGACACCAGCACCATCATGACCATATTCCCAAAAGCAATCAATGGAATAATTATTCCTGCTAAAATATGATGCTTTCTTTCCAGATGCTTGATGTCCGTAATTAAAAAATTATATACAAACCCACTCATTAATGCTCACAGCGCTACAATCGAATACAAAATCCAACTCTCGAAGAATACCAAAAATGGAATTAAAATAAGTGAAACAGCAATGTTCGCAAACACGATCACTGCTAACGCAGTCCAAAAAGCGATTTTAGAAAAGAACACATCATGCCATTCGGCTTTCTCCAGTATAGACTCGGCCTTTCTTATCTCCTGCTCACTCCATCCCTTATCTTTAAGTCCTATTCTCTTTGTAGAATTCATGATGGTCCCAATCCTTGATGCAAACACAAATGTTTAGCTACATTTTTGAACTCGCGCGCGGTACGCGAGCGAGGATATAAGTAATGTACCGGTGCTTGCTTTAATAGGGCTTTACGGAACTTCCCGTCATATCGAATGTTAGCAATTATTGGATAGCCTATAATTTTTTTTTTTTTTTCTTGCTTTAGTTCGTTCCACCCTCCAAAATGAGTCATATTGAGAATTATTCCCGCCACTATGCTATTGTGCATATGAGCCAACTGAACAGTCTTCAGAGCGTCCATGACCGAGCTTAAAGTGGGATTAATGATTATAAGTGTCTCATCGCTGTTCTTTAATATCTGATTAACTTCATATCCTAGTCCACTGGGTGCATCTACTACTACAAATTCGCTCATCTCATCTAGGTGTTCAAACAGTTCAGTTAATTTTTGAGGGTTGGTTTTCTGGTACTCCACTAAATTCAGCGATGAGGGTACCAGCGCTATTCCACTCTCATGCCGATAGATTACCTCATGGAGCCCTTTTTCTTTACGTAAAAATTTATTAAGAGTCCCTTCTGGATTCAACAAGCCGAGTTGCAATCCTAAATTAGGAGTAGCTAGGTTTGCGTCAACCAAAATAACCTGCTTTCCTAACCTATGCAAAGCATGCCCTAGGTTGAGGGCAATAGTGGTTTTACCCACACCACCCTTTCCTGAAACTAAAGCTATGAATCGAGTCATACTAAGCATCAAAAACGAAAAGGGTATTTAACCTTTTCCATAAAGACAGTTCACATAAAGATGGTGAAACAACATTATTTAAAGCTAACTTTATCAGAACATAAATCTTTATATTCTGATGATATTTATAATTAAAATTATGGTCCAAAAAGCACCGGTGCAGGAAGTGTATCTCATCACCGAACACTGGAATTACCGTTCCAAAATCAGCAGAGGTAGCGATCAAGGTACAAAAATATGCATCTATTCTCCTAACTTAAAGCCAGCGCTCTACTTTAAGACGAGAGATAGTACAATTCTCGATTTAGGATGCGGTCATGGCAAGCATCTCGAAGAGATAGTAAAAACAGATATATTCGAGCGAAGAGAGATAGAAATAAAATCAACCCTAACAGAACAAAAAGAGTATTTAAAATCTTTAAACGACAAAGAAGAACATCTGTTTTATGAACCAAAATCAAAAAAAATAAAGATATCCGAAAAAGATCTAAAAACCCTATATTTTCCTGGATCACCAAATGCTGAAATTTATACTCTCCTAACCAAATATCTCCAAAAGTGATTAATCCTCTTCTTTCTTCCCTTCAATTTGCCAATAAGCATACAGCAGGAAATCGTGCACTACTTTTTCGTAATTGGTTAAACAATCTATATCCACTCCTGCCGTGCATTTATCCAAATCCACGATAACCGTAACATGCCTTCGATATTCCTCTCTCTTTTGATGTGGCAACTTAAGTAGGGTTCTCAGAAAGGAATAGAAATACAAATAATGCTGCAACTCCTTATCTTCAGAGTACAACCCGGATAACTTTGTGCCCCTAAACGCCGGACTCTTGGGAAGCGCAGAGATCAGACCTTTTCCTTTAGCATCCTCTAGATATGCTTCAATAATTAAATCAAATACACTTAATAGACGAGTAAGAGCATTGATAATAACATCAGTGGTGCGAGTGTACTTTAAACTAACATAGATTATGTGCTCTAAGCGCTTAAGTTCTTCTCTTGCTTCTAACAGGTAGTCATTCATAGGACAATGGAGCGGCTGTTAAGTAAAAGACGATTCCTTTTTATTATTTTCTATTGAGGACTTTGAATAACCCCTGTTTTGATAAGAATTCAAAGTCCTCTTAGAGGGTTTTGAACTATTAAAGATAGGTTACAAAGAATATGAAGAATATCATATTCTTGTACAGAAATGAAATAATTTTTTCATTTCTTGTATTCAAAACCCTCTATTAATTATACGCTCGGCAATCTCCACAAAACTTTTGGTTTGCCGCAAATACTCTTTTATCTGATTGATGGAAAGGGTATACATCTCATAGTTTTTAGTGCATAGCACTAATCTATTTCCACGCTGAAATTCTAGCGGGCTTAGTTTATGCACCCGTTGCAGGTGCTTTAAAGTGGTAAGCATGCTCAGGTAAGAAAACGGTATTTTATTACGTGGAGCAGATTTGAACCTAAACGTCTCCAGCTTACTAGCATAGTCGTCCTTATACTCCGGAACAAGCTTCAATTTCCGTTCATAGGCTAGGATTGCTTCAATGGAATATTCCAATGCGGAAGTAAGATTGTAAGTGATTCCTAACAACAGCTTGGGGTCTTTGGCCAAAGGAAAAGTGACGGTTAAAAGATGAAAAGCAACTTCATACTGCTGAATAGCTTTACCTAAAAGAAGATGGTATTCATGGTCCATTTATGCCTAAATAGTAATGAACTATAAAAACTTTGTTTAAGTAATCTCTAAGAATTCAACTTTAAGATTGCTTCGGCCAAATCACCATTAGCCTCTTTTATGGCTCTTTCTGCTTCAGTTCTGCCCACCTGGGCTTGCTCCATTACCATTTTGATATCCTCTTCAAAAATTTCAGGTGTAGCAGATAACTTTTTCTCTTCAACTTCACCGACTATCTGAAACGTCTCCTGCCCCATCAGGTTAACTTTAGTGACCTGAGGATTATTAATGATTATCTCTCTATCTGCACATTGGATACTTACTTTAGTAGCGGGAATCTCTACCTGTTGAATACCCATCTTCCGCATCATCTGTTGCATCTGCCGAGGATTAACGCCGGGAAACATTTTTTAAACCTGACTATCCTAAGAATGATTTGCCGAAATAATGCAGTAAGATTATCACCGCCATAACCACTAAGCACATGATAATAACTACCCCTGGAGAAAATTCTATTTTGGATTTATATTCGTCGAAGTAACGGACTAATCCGCCTTGCCCCATGGGCATCCTGATTCGATCATCGGCCATATTTGCATTAAAAGTGATATTTTTTATAAAGTTTATTGAGGAAAATCGAAAAAGTAAACAACCACCCATCACAGACGGGTGGCATGCTCGCTCATCGAGTCACTAGCGTTCGTGACTTGCCTTTCGGCAAGCTTCGTTCGCTCGGGGCTGTTTCTTGCGTTAGCAAGATACAAAAACTGGTTTTTGGTATCCTCAGACCCTGAATTTTCCACTCGATGATGCTTCGCCAAAGCTTCAGCCACCAGTGAAACACAAAGCAAAGAAACTACTTTGCTTGTGTCCCAGTGAAATATTCTTTTCACTGTGGACACTGGTGGAAAATTTAGACTTTGATCAAACTTTTTCTTAAAAAGTGTGGTAGGGTGGCATAAGCCGTCTTTGGTCAGACCCGAAGTGCTACTAATGTAACACCGATGGTCTGTGATAGCATTCTACTAAGCGTTCCAAACGGAACTTGCACCGGCCAGGTCCTAAAAACATTCGTTTTTGGACCTTCCAAAGTTTAAACTTTGGCAAGGATTCGCCGTTTCATCGTTCCCACTGAGGACGTCCGTGGGTTAACTCTCTGTTCTCGCAAACAGATTCGCCATCTTCATCCCAATCTCAATGGACGTGTCGTTTCTGGAGCCAGAGCCAAGGATTTCTCCTTCTTCAAGAGTGGCCGGTTAGAGGTGGACGGACTTTCCTGAGCAAACCTTTGAGCTCGCTTCGCTCGTCGAAGCACACAAAGGACGAATCCTTTGGTGCGCAAACGAAGTCGTTGCTTCGTTTTGCGCTTTGGAGCCAAATCCTCTCAAGTGAGGCATTCGCTTTGCTCAGCCTCACGACGAATTTGCACAAGGTTTACCCTCCGCTATCTACCACCACTACCACTAGTTACTAAATAGTAATTATATATAAACTTTTTGGGAGAATTGGGTGTATTTTTATAACCTTGTTACTTAAATTACATCTACTTTTAACAGCAATTCTTCCATCCCTTCCTTATGCCCGGCTCCAACTATCACCAGAATCTTTTTTCCCGGGTTTTCCCGTAATAAATGCACTATCTTCTTAACCATAAACTTGTTACGATCTTCTACTAAAACCTTGTAAACAGAAGGATATCTCTGCTGCAATTGTTTTATCATCACTGAGACGATCCTCTTGCCGGGAACCTTACTCAAATCAAAGCTAGTTAAGCCTATTCGTCTAAGCTGCCATCGAGGTAAGAAAATTCCCGTCAATACATCTTCCAAGAAACGGAATTTATCTTTCCAAGTTAATTCCTGAGAAAAATTTTTTAGAGTTATCCTTACTGGCTGATCAATTAGAGCTATTTTGATACCCCCCTTTCTAGCCAGCTCCAGAGCAACTTTCATCTCCGAACCAGGAGATACCCCCAGCATTTTCCCCAACCTCTGCTGCAAACACTGCCCTAGCTTGGCAAAAACGAACCCTTTCACTCCGATGCGTAATATCTCTCTCCAGGAGAGCCTGGTTTTCTCTCCATGAAGCAGAACATAGACTCTCTCCGGATCAAGTTCTAGGGCAATTAAGTCAGGCTTTTGTTCACTAATTGCTTTTTTTATTTCGTTAATGCTCTGCAGAGCAATGTGTGAAGTCCCGATAATATGTACGCTCATATCAATTCTATATAACAGAAAAGTATTTAAAGCTAAGTGAAATTTTAGAGCATATCATTTAAGAGGTGATTCATCATGCTAAAAATGAAGCGAGTATCAGAGGTTTATGATTTAAGAGTATTCACCGATGGTGGCGATTACTTTGGTGATGTGGAAGAATGTATAATTCAGGGGAACCGAACTCATTCTTAAGCAAGGTTTTAGGAAGCGCTAAAGGAGTTATTGTCCCTCACCAGTTGGTCAAAGCCATCGGAGATGTATTGGTAATATCCAAGAGTGCGGTACCTAGTGGAAGCGCAGAAGAAAGCGAGGAGAAGGAATGAACTTCGAAAAGTGTTATAACGATCTGCTGAATTATCAGTTCGTTCAAGGTAATATTGAAGAGCTGGAAGATTTCTGGTTATTAATCGCAGGTTAAGCCCTCTGCTTATCAAAAGAGAAGCAACTGCATTCGATACAAAGCGAACCCTAACCACAACATAAAAATTAAGTAGAACACCCCAAATCCCTTCTGAAGAGGCAAGTAGTCACTGAGCCAGTGCGTTTCCTTATGGTGCCATTTTCCTCTGCTCCAAGCCATAATATTATAGAATATACAATCTAACAATAATAGATACCAGAATACCCCTTCCATATAAAAACTCACCATTGAGCAAGAAATTTTGGACTATAAAAAACTTACCTTTTTGTGAGCTGTAAAGTAAGCGTCACCTAATACTTAGGTGGTAATACGCTTTCTTCAGCTTTTGAGGTTTAAAAAATGAATGAAGATTTAAATAGTGTTGATGGATTTATAAGAACAATAATGAATAATGCGGATAAAATAACACTTGGTGTTGGATTAATTTCTCTTCCTTTCTTAGCATCATTTTTTTTGGGTAATTACACGGGAACATCTATTGGATTGGTTATATTAGGGAGTGCAATCAC
>JACRPJ010000086.1 GCA_016213985.1 Candidatus Woesearchaeota archaeon | reverse complement strand
CCAACACTCCCTCTACTATTAAGGGCATAGCAGAACTATCTGTTTCCATGAGGATAACTCTTACTAAAGGGCGACTGTAAGCTTTTTTCAACTTCGTACTTTCTTTGTCTTCACCAGCAACAAAATTTAGGTAATATATTTTTGGATGAAGTTGATGAAGCAGAGAAGCAAACCAATAGTCTTGGAAAGTAACTTTTTGTTCTTTTTGGTCATAATGAATGAAGAGACAATCCTCAAAGTCGCTAAACAGATTATTCCAGAAATTAGTATTGAATTCCGGCTTTAGCGTACCTCCCAGCTTTCTTTGGAATGTACCCATGGAATAAGAAATAAGAACCTTTTCTTTCTGCAACTGTTCCTGATAAGCAGATAACTCTCTCTTCTTTTGCGGGTAAGATTCTAAAGCAAGATAAAATAATAAGGGGAGATTCATACCGCGAACAAAACCAGCAATTTTTCTCTCTTTGTCATCAGTGATAGAACTAATTTCATCATTAAAAACGTGTTTAGAATCGTCGTAATGGTAAGAAAAACCATAGGGGTAGATGAAAAAGGCGTGGAAGAATTCCGCATAGGATGAGAAAATTCCTCCTAAGAGGTGCTGTTGTCTGAACTCTTTTGCTATTCTTCCAAACATATCTCCAGAAAATTCCTTAAATCCTAAAGATTTACCTATTTGTTTAAAGTAACTTTGGTAAAATTTTATTCTTTCTTTGCTGCTTTCTTCATTAGAAAATAGACGCTCTTCTAGCGTAGATGAGATCTCTCTGCCTCTCCAGTCGTAGAGTTTACAGGACATTCACAGCTAACAGAGATTTTAACTATTTAAATCTTTCTTTAATTTTACTACTTTATAATAAAAACTGATAACTTTACTTTATCTGTTCCACCAGCTTTTCCTTCGTTCTAAACTGCTTCTGGCATTCAAAGCAAATCGGGTATTGCTTGCTCGAACCCGGCTTCTTAATAGTAGTCCCTTTTAGCTTTTCTAAAAACAATTCTTTCAGTTTATTTCCACAAATTTCACATTTAGTCATAGGTAAGGCTAGGTAAAATTGAGCAGATTTTAAAAATCCTACCATAAATAATATAAAACTCAGACAAATAAAACTGTCTATGGCTAAGCGTATTGCCATCATCGATCGGATGAAGTGCCATCCCCGGGAATGTGGAAATTTTCTCTGTACTAAATTGTGCCCGGTTAATAGTACTGGAGCAGAATGCATTAAAACTAATGAGATTGCTAAAAAGGCTCTTATCGATGAGTTTCTCTGTACGGGCTGTGGAATTTGCACCAAGCGTTGTCCATTTAATGCTATTGATATAATTAATCTCCCTGAATCTTTAAAGCAGGAACCAATACATCGTTATGGTGAGAATATGTTTGAGTTATTCTCCCTGCCTACACCTTTGTTTGGTCAAGTTACCGGAATTTTGGGGAGGAACGGCATTGGGAAATCTACGGCCTTAAAGATTCTAGCCAAGCAAATTCAGCCAAACCTGGGGGATTGGAAAACTACTCCCGATTTTAAAGAGGTAATTGCTTATTTTAAAGGTACAGAAATGCAGGGTTTCTTGGAGCGCTTGCAGAAGGATGAAATTTCTTTGTCTTATAAGCCACAGCAGGTGGATCTAATCCCAAAACAGTTTCAGGGGACGGTGAGGGAGTTGTTGCAAAAAGTAGGTAAAGAGCAATGCCTAAAAGAAGTGGTGGAACAGCTGCAGTTAATCGATTTCATGGATACGCCCATTGCCCATGTTTCTGGAGGAGAGTTACAAAAGGTAGCCATCGCTGCCACCGTCCTAAGGGGAGCTAATTTGTTTTTGTTCGATGAGCCCACCTCCTATCTGGATATTAAGCAAAGAATTAATATCTCCAAGTTTATTCGCTCTTTAGCCAACGAAAAGACGGCAGTGGTGGTTATTGAGCACGATTTGATCATTCTCGATTATATGACTGATCTGTTGAATATAATGTATGGTCAGGAAGGAGCTTATGGTATAGTTTCCGGATTAAAGAGTACGCGAGAAGGAATCAATGCATTTTTAGAGGGTTATCTCCGTGAAGAAAACGTGCGCTTCCGAGGTTCACATATTAAATTTGAAAGAACGCAGGATAAACATCTTGGCATACCTAAACCACTGATTTCGTGGGCTAAATTAAGCAAGAAACTGGGAAACTTCCAGCTGACTGCCGAAGCAGGCTTACTTAACCGCAATGAAATCGTGGGAATATTGGGAGAGAACGGGATAGGGAAAACTTCGTTCATTAAGATGCTAGCCGGATTAATTGAACCGGATACGGGAGACATTGGTCAGAAAGTAAAAGTATCTTACAAGCCACAGTACCTAGAAACGGATTCAGATGTCCTAGTGTTGGAATTCGTAACTGAGGCAGTAAATAAATATGCTATACAACTTATCCGGCCCCTAGAGATAGAAAAAATGTTTACTAAGAAACTGAAAGAGTTGTCGGGGGGAGAATTGCAGCGCGTTTCTATCGTGAAATGCCTCTCCCAAGATGCTGAGTTATTCTTGCTAGATGAGCCTTCTGCTTATTTAGATGTAGAGCAGCGTTTGCTAGTGTCTAAAGTCATCCGAAATTTAGCTGATGAAAGAAATGTTACAGTTTTGGTCGTAGATCATGACTTAATGTTCCTAGACTATTTGTCTGATCGTTTGATTGTATTTCAGGGGATTCCCGCCCGGCAAGGAACATTAAAAGGGCCGTTTAAGATGGAGGAGGGGATGAACTTGTTCTTAAGTGAGTTGGGGATTACCCTCAGAAGAGACCTTAATTCCAAGAGGCCAAGAATCAATAAACCTGGTTCGGTAAAAGATAGGGAGCAAAGGCAGGAAAATAAGTGGTATTATTCTTGAGGTGATCAACATGACCATGAGCAAGAAAGATCTGGAAAAAAGGCAAAAGGAATGGAAAGTTGAATTGGCCGCATTGGAGGCAAAATGTGCCGGCGGGAGTGGAACAAGAGAAGATTATGAAGCACTGGCTAAGTTGAAGAAAAAGTTCAAATAAGGATAACGTATGCGATCGCTGTTAGTTGCTCCGACTGAAAGGAGGACGAGCCAGAGTGCAACGTCCCGAAGGGCCGGCGAAGAGCTGCGGAGGCGCCGCGAGTAACATTTATAAAGTTAAGTTTTACTCCTATTTGTATGGAAATCAATCTTGAAGGATTAGCCCGATTTTTAGTAAAGGCAAAATCTCAGGCATATGCAGGCGATGGAAAAGAAATTCCGCCGCAAAGACCGGGCTTCAAAGAATTAGAATTCATAGAGAGAGATTTAGAATACAGAGATAGTTATGCAGGTTTCTATTTTGCGCCGGGACAAGAAATTGTAAGATTTCAGGGAAGACCGGTATGGGCAATGGCATATAGTGGCGGAATGAGACCAGAACATCATGGACAAAGAGATTTTGCCAAACAAACATTCACATTTGTAAAACAAGCGTTATCAAGAGTTGAAGTTTCAAGACCATTCAGAGGACCTGAAAACTTCCGTGATGGAGAATGGGAGTACACAGGCACAAGTGAAGGTGACATTACAGACTTCAAAGGAACAGAACATATTTTATATCAAAGAAAGGAAGTTTTCAGACAACATTATATCGGAGGGCTAATTCTTCCTAAATAGCGGCGCCATAGCAGATTGCAACGAACAACAGTTTGTTTTCTGCGCAGAAGAGAAAACTACCCCCTTCTTGCGCCAAAAACCACTCTACTACTGGCAATCGCTCAAACAAGCATGCCACTGGTCTAGGACCGGTGGTTTTGACAAATGTTAGAAACTTTTAAAAACCGTCTCCCTAAACTGAGCTTATGGCCAAGAAAACTAAAAAAGCTGCACAGGCAATACTGGTTGAAACTTTAACCGAAAATCCTGCAGAACAGAAAAAGCCAAAATCCGAACTGATAGAAGTATCTGAAATAGATGTAAATCTTCCTTCTCAAACTGCTGAGAATGGTGACAAGCCTGGGAAAAAGAAAGTGGTAGTTAAAGGAATATTGGCGGGGGAGAAGGTCATCACCGAATCTTCTGATGAAGCCCGGGAATTTTATAATCAGTCTCGCTTTGGTATGCTAGCTGAGAATAGGAAGGTGGAATTGTCTTTACTGGAAGGGCTTTATTTGGTTGAAAAAGGCAAGTTAACGGTTAAAAGCGATGCCGGAAAGAAATTGACCTTTGAAAGCTATCTTAAGAAAGCACGGGGGTCCGAGCCCAATTTTTGGATTCGTTATTGTGTATTTAAAGATATCCGTAATCGTGGATATATAATTAAGACCGCGCTTAAGTTTGGAGCAGATTTTCGTGTATATGACCGAGGAGTTAAGCCCGGAGACGACCATGCCCGATGGATTGTCTACCCGGTGCATGAGGGGGATACTTTAACTTGGTACGAATTTGCAGCAAAGAATAGGGTAGCCCACAGCACCAAGAAACGTCTCTTAATCGGAATAGTGGACGATGAAGGAGATGTGACTTACTACGAGATTAAGTGGATGAGACCTTAGCTTATTACCTATTCTCCAGCCCAGAAAACTATTTAAATTTACTTTCTTCTAGGTGATTTAATGCAAGACCAGGACCGAATACTCCAATTTCTAGTTATAAATGGGCCTTCCCTGCCTACCAAAGTAGCTAAGGTTATACACTCAGAAATACTCATTGCTTCAGCGCATCTTTCCGATCTATCTGCCCAGGGAAAGGTTAAGATATCTTCACTCAAAGTAGGTGGCTCGCCCTTGTATTATCTGGCAGGACAGGAAGAGAAGTTGTATGATTTTGCTCAGAATAATCTTAATCCTCAAGATTTTAGGGTTCTTAACCTGCTCAAAGAGAAAAAAGTACTACGAGAGAGAGAGTTGGATTTGTTGTCTAAAGTAGCCCTAAGGGAACTGAAAGATTTCGCTTTTCCGTTGCATGTAACCTCGCGTAACAAAACCGAGATGTTCTGGAAGTGGCATCTTCTTCCAGATGAGGAAACCAATCAAATGATTAAAGTGCTATTAGTGGCAGAGAGGCAACCGTTACCAAGCATAGCTGAGAGCAGTGTGGTTCCTTCTCTCATTAATGTTGCTCTACCAGCAATAGCTGGGGTTAAACCTGAGCCATTATCTGATCATCAACGAGAAGAGAAGATCGAAGCAATTTGGAAGAAAGTGGTGCAGGAGGAGCCTAAAGAAGGACAGAGAAAGTTGGAAACAGAAGAAATTCCTGGGCTGGTGGAGAAAAAGCCACGGGCGAAGAAGGAGAGAATAGAAAAAGTAGAAAAGCCGATAAGAAAAAGAATTCCTGTACAAGATGAATTCCTGCCGTGGTTAGAGGAGTACTTTAAAAGCAAGAAAATCATAATCGAACAAAAAGAGGTATTAAGAAAAAACGCTGAAATTAACTTATTACTCAAAGTGCCTTCAGTAGTAGGCAGCTTGACCTATTATTGTAAAGCCAAGAAAAAAATCCGATGTGATGAGAAAGACCTAAGTTTTGCTTATATGGAAGCACAAATTAAAAAGCTGCCGTTATTATTTTTATATACCAATGAGCTGAATAAAAAAGTACAGGAAATGTTGGAAACGGGCGCATTTGAGAATACTATTGTGAAGAAGATTGAGTGAAGATTAATAAATTAATGAATTATTCTTCTTTAGATGGAAAGTAAATACACACTTGTTTTTGACGAAGTAATGATTAATCAACTTCAAAAAGCAGCTAAAAATCAGCAGGTTAGGGAAATCCTACAGAAAATGCTGGATAAACTAGAAATTGGTGGTCCAGTTTTCGGAAAGCTTCTAGATTCAAAACTATTTCTTTATGAGATTAAGAATACACATCCACCAATAAGATTATACTTTAAACACAGTATTAGCACCAATGAAATTTATGTCTTTGAATTTGAAATGAAAACCAGCGGAGAAAAACAACAAAGCACCATTAATCGATTAAAGTTTAAAACAATTAGCCTGTTCAGAAGCCTAAATCTTTTCTAGTGAATTTTTTTCCTTGGAGAATATTCCTCTCAAACTCCAGCAATCTTTTATACAAATGACTATTTCTAAGCAGTTCTAGCTCTTGTTTCATTTGTTCAAATTCCACTTTGGGCAGGGTAACTGTTTCCATAGCTGCTTAGAAGCCACTCCTCTTTAAATATTTTACTAAGAAAGTTTAGGAAAGCCCAAGAAATGCTGGATACCGGAGCATTCGAGAATATGGTAGTGAAGAAGGTGGAGTAGTAAGAACTCTGGTGGGAAAGTTACTTTGGGCGACGAACGACGAAAAAGCACTTATAAGTTAGTTTTATCGTAATCCTCTCTTCAAGTATTTTTTTTATGCTTTGTTTTCTCACGTGAAATCTTTTATTACTTTTCTTGTAGCATACCAATGATCGTAATGCTTATTTAATTCTCCTCGATAATGCACTATTAGCTCTTCTAGGAAATTATCTACTTTTCTAACTTTTTCTCCTCGACCTTTTAATATATCTAATTTTACACCTAAACCTTTTCTCTTACTAGGTTTCCACCAGGTTAGTTCACAATATAGAACCTTGCGAGTGGTTTCCATATCCTCAATGGCAATAAATTCTGCTATTTTTGGGATTCTTTTTTCTTTTACCTCTTTTCTAACATTTTCCTCTTGTTCCGAAGAAGGGGGCCTTAATAATAACCAGTTTCCAAAATAAAAACGGCTATCCTCAGCCAGAGTAATTCCTATCCCTGCCAGTAAGATAAGTTCGTCGCCGTACTTAAAACCTCCGTATCTCAGCCCACTTTGTATGTAGTGGGAAGCTGTGTGTACAAGGTCATCTTCACTGCTGCAGTAGTTCTTTTGGAAGTACTTCTGAACAATTCCTTCGGTTATCTGCTCAACTTTTGTTTCGATCTCTCTTAACTCATCAAAGCGAGTGTCAATACTTTCTATTAGTTCTTTATTTTTCAACAAATCATGTTCCATTTACATCACAGGTTTACTACTAATAAATAGTTTAGAGAGAATATATAATTTTTAGGCATTGTCTTAGTTAAAGATACATTTAAATAATAGTTATACTTTTCTTATTCTCGGTGATATT
>JACRPJ010000085.1 GCA_016213985.1 Candidatus Woesearchaeota archaeon | reverse complement strand
CTGGGAGTATGCACTTTCCCAAACCCTCTTCTGACACAGTGCTCGCACCCATGGCTGGTGTAACTGATGTAGCTTTCCGTTTGTTATGCCGGAAATATGGGGCGGGTTTAGCGGTAACGGAAATGATTTCCGCCAGTGCTCTGGCTCGGGGGAATAGAGCCACTTTAAGCATGATTGATGTGGTCCCGGAAGAAAAGCCTCGGGTAATCCAATTGTTTGGGCAAAATACCACTGATCTAGTCCTTTCTGCCAAATTATGTGCGAATAAATGTGAAATTATCGACTTGAATTTTGGCTGTCCTGCTGCAAAAGTCATCCGCCAGGGAGCCGGAAGCGCTTTATTAGCGCGTCCGAGCAAGGTAAAAGAAATTGTGCAGGCAGTTTCTTCTGCAGTGGACATTCCCATAACCTGCAAAATTCGTCTGGGCATAAACTCGAGAAGAATCAACGTGTTAAAAATAGCCCAAATTTGTGAAGAAGCCGGGGTCAGCATGATTACTGTTCATGCCCGAACACAACGGCAAGGCTATACGGGAAAAGCTGATTGGAAATGGATCAAAGCAGTCAAAGAGAAGGTGTCTATTCCCGTCGCCGGAAATGGGGACGTAAAAACGGTTGAAGATTATGCACGGATGAAACGAGAAACTAACTGTGATTTGGTCATGATCGGCCGAGGAGCCATCGGCAATCCCTACTTATTTAGACAGATTAAAGATTACCAGAAATATGGGAGGTATACTCAGGGAAGTCTCCAGCAGCAGTTGGGAGATTTCTTGAAGTACTTTGAATTCACTCAGAAGTATAAAGTTGATATCAACAATATCCGCTTTCATGCCCAGAGCTTTACTAAGGGAATTTCTGGAAGCAATAAATTAAGAAACAAACTGTCCCGAATGAAAACATTATCGGTAATAAAGAAAGAAATGGGGGCGTTAGCTAAAAAATAAGTGGTCCACATTAAAAGTTAAGGTCACCAAAAATTACGTACTTCCCATCTTTTATGATAATTTCTCCGTAATCATTGGATGATGAAATATATACCTAAATATACCTGGAAATTGAACCTAAACCTCTTACTTCCTGGCTAAGGTTATTTCGATGTTACTTACTCTTACTTGCCGGCCTTCTTTGTTCTCAAACTGCTCACTGTCAATTTTAACGTCTTTTACCACTACATTGTTGTCCAGAAATCGTTTGCTGGACACTTCGGCAACATCCACTGCTCGGGAAATAAACTTCCCTCTGGCTTTGATGCATACTTCACCTGCGCCTTTGGTAGTAAACTGGATTACTACTCCCGTAACATAGTTCATGAAAGGCTTGTTACCAATAAATATAGAATTGTCGTCGCTCATTTTCTCTCCCTCCTGGTCTATTTTTATGCTTCTCTCTTCTTAAGCCGGGTCATGTAACCAGCAACAATATTCCTGAGTTTCTTGCTGGAAATATCAGTATACTTCCTCGTCACGAGCTTATTTTG
The DNA here is from genome assembly GCA_016213985.1 of Candidatus Woesearchaeota archaeon. Lineage (GTDB taxonomy): Archaea > Nanobdellota > Nanobdellia > Woesearchaeales > GW2011-AR9 > JACRPH01. The sequence continues at coordinate 12,654 of JACRPJ010000085.1, read as the reverse complement.
CGAGAATTCAGCACTAAAATGTTCTCCCTGTGTCTTAAGCAATTCTTTAGTTTTTCTCTTGATAAGCGTAGTCTTTATTCGTCCCATGGTTTATTCCATACTAGGGAGTAATTTATAAATTTTTCTTTAGTGTGGCATAGTCAGATTGCCAGCACCGGTAATCTGACTATACCCTTCCCGAGAAACTTTTATATACGCCAAATGATTACTCCAGCTTATGAGCCAGCGTATTACCATACTTAAAATCAGAAAAGACAACAAGCCGAACATCAACGAAGAGTTGCAATGGTTAGGCAGTTCTCTGGGCCTGTTCAACCTTAGAGATAGGGATAGTAGCTGCTTTAGGTTATTTATTACTCTGGTAAAATCCTCTAAGCACAATGAACCCGTCTCTTCAGACGAAATTGCCCGCAGGCTAAACCTGACGAGAGGAACAGTAGTACATCACTTACACAAGTTGATGGATGCAGGAATCGTAGTAAAAGAAAAAGAAGGTTATATCCTCAGAGAAGGGAATATTGAAAGACTAATTGAGCAGATTCATCGGGATATGGAAGACGTTTTTCGGGAAATGGAAAAAGTGGCTAAAGAAATTGATGAGGATTTGGGTTAGATTAAAATTAAAAAATACTTAGGGTTTGTACACAAACTCAGGTTCGCCTTCTTTGAGTACACTTAGTTGATCAATTTCCTCAATTTGTCCTCCATTAGGAGGTAAACCTTTGCGGCTATATACTTTCACTTCTTCTCCGGCATTAATTCTTAATCCGAGGGGTAATGCTACATTCCAAGAGCGAGCCGGAGTGGATAGTGAATCCTGAAAAGTCAGCAAAGTTCCATTCCCTTGGATTAATGCACTCTGAACCTTTCCACTAATGTAGTAAAAAACGGGTAGTTGGGGTGGACATTCCCCATAATGCACAAAACTAAGAGTAGCATCTTCGAGCAGAGGCTGAAATAAGAAACAACGATCTTCCTGAGCAAGGGCTTTTCCCACGATTTTCTCTAAATTACTTGCTCTCATCAATTCTTGAATCTTCTCTGCGGGCACTCCCACTACACCTAAATAAGGAATTATTTCTGCGGGTTTTTCTCCAGCTCTAATAATCAAATTATATTGGGTCCTTTTTACCCATTCCCCCAAACAAGCAAAGTTTGAGCTTAAAGTCTCACTTTCTTGAATAATGACTCGGGGGATACCCGTCGCAGCTTGCCCGACCGCGCTTTCTTTTACTGCTGGTTGATACGTTGGTGACCTTAAATCAGGACCCATGAATAAAGGGTAAGCAGTTGCCGAAATCACGATAAAAGTTGCTCCTGCTAAAAACGAAGTAAGAGTTTTCTTCATGATCAATTCCCCATTTTAATAACAGATAAAGCTGAGTTTCTTAACTTTAAAAACTAATCGGTACCAGGGAATATAATTCGTACGTAGAAAGCCTTAAAAATAACCAACAAATTACCTCTCCTGTTGTGGGCGTGCCGGAGACCTCGCTAACGTTCGGACTCCGTCCGCTAGCGCTGCCGGAGTGGTCAAACGGGATAGACAGCTTTCATAGAGGGCTGGTTCAAGCTTAGGCCATTCGACCAAACGGGTGTAAAGAGCCATTTGGCGATGATTTGAAGACACCTATTGGGTTAGTCCCTACGCAGGTAGTTAGGAAGAACGCTTCTTAGCCTGCAATCGAACCCTGCCGCCCACACCATTTTTCATTAAACGCAGAGTTGCTGCCAGAGCAGCTACTACTATGTGCCCCGAGCCGGACGGTGAGCATACTGCTGGCAGTGGGTTGCAAACTTGGTAGAAAATGCGGGCCGGAGGGGACTTCCAAACAATTCAATTGCCTTCGGACCCCCGACCTCAAGATTAAGAGTCTCGCGCTATTTCCTGCTTTACTGCGGTAAAGAACCAGGCTAAGCTACCGGCCCATGCATTCTGAGAAAAATAAGGGCAGGTTATAAAAACCTTGCGGTAAGTTTAAATTTTGGTTAATAATTAGTTGATTATGGTCCTGGACTTCAATAAAAACCTTCCTAAAGCGCTGGAGGAGGTTTCCTTTACCGGCGAACATCGGGAATTGGTTGTCTATGAGCACGAGAGGGATTATGATGAAATTATCGAGCATTATGGGAAGATGAAATGGAAAGTGGCAGATTTGCTTAATGAGCGATATGGTTCTATTTTGGAAGACCGATTTGATTTATATAACTGGCTGCATTATAATGAAAGAGATGAATTGGCTTATTTCCTGAATGAAGCTGGCTCTAATTGTCTTAATTATTCTAAATATAAAGCTCCCTATAAATTCCATGTGTGGTTGGGCAATACGGGATTTGTCGTAGGTATAGAACAGCAAGGAGAAGGATTTCCTGCCGAATTGATACATAATCAGAAAGTAAAACAAAACGAGGGGGCCGCTTTCAAGTTTTTTAATAAATGCCGAAGCACCATTTTCTTTGACGACTCAAAAGATGCCAAGATGGTGCTTATGGAATATAGAGGACTTTGAATAACAGAAAACTGTTGTTTTCTTATGTTAACTTCGTTAACAAACCCCCATGAATAGTACAATTTGTGCTCGTTCCAAAGTCCTCTATAAATTAAAATGAGAAACCTTAAACTACCGGATAATATCTTATTGGCTGGTTTAAGGTTTCATGAGTGCTCTGCTCTTTGAGTTGTTTTAGTCGATTTAAAGTCCCTTCTATCCTAATATAAGCTCTACCCTCATCCGTCCGGGGCATATATTGGGCAACAATCTCCGAGTCCAAAGGCAGCCCTTCATTAATTCTAATCAAATCCCCTATTTTTGAATCTTCTCTGATTTTCTTTGGGGCCGGTTTTGTTAGTCCAGTGATAATTTCTGCATATCTTACCGTACTCTCGGGGATGGTTCTTACCTCAAAGAGATGAGAGCCAATTTGGGTCCAGTAAATTTCCATCTGGGAGGGGATATGCTTAGCATCATAACCGGTTTGCTCTTTAAGTAGGTTCTCAAAAGGCTTGACTACTTTCTCTTCCAATTTTCCTGAGAGGAGTTGAGCCCTGACGTAAAGCAATGCTCCGCTTTCATTTAGAGTAATGGGGTAGGATATGGGCACTACTACTGAGGTTCCATCGTATTCTTTAGCAAAGTTGTTACTGTGAGAATGCGTTACTTCAGGAATACTTACCTCTTGCTTAAGTTCGGATATTTTGGTGAGTATCTCTTCTAAAAGTACATAACCCTTGCCTTCAAAAGTTTTAACTCCTTTTCTCTGAATTCTTTGATTATATCCTTCTTCTAGGAATTCCAGATAGTTCTTCACTCCCTCATAGACGGTTTCTAGCTGAGGTCTTTTTTTCCTCTTTTCGCTTTCTACCGTAAAAGTAATTTCTCCATAGGTTTGGGTGGTAGTAGTTAGTTGCGGGGGCAGGTTTTCCGCATTGAATCCCGTTTCTTTCTCCAACAGCTCTTCAAATGAATTTATTACTCTGTTTTTCATTAGGGGATTTAATGAGTACTTGGCGCGGAAATAATTCAGGGTCGAAGCTTCATTTAGCCCGCTGCAATCGGGCAGATCATTTATGGTTATTCTTTCTGGGCTCATGTTAATACCTCTTGATGTTTTATCTCGCTTTATTTTGATTGAAATACTCTTATTGTATATATTAATTTAGGGTGATGTAGTTCACCACTATTTGACAAATGGGGTTAGGAGGGCTTTTTAGCTATCGGTAAAGTGGTTAAATTTATATGTATTTAGCTTCTTTAATCTAATCATGTACACGCTCAAGCAGATTCCTGAGGATTTCGTCGTGAAAGAAACCAGCAATGTTCTAATTGGGGACAAAGGAAAATATCTCTACTTTAAATTAATCAAGAGAGAGAGAAATACTCTGGAAGTTCTGACCAAACTAGCGGATAAACTACATCTTCCGGAAAAACAGTTTGGCTTTGCTGGAAATAAAGATAAACATGCAGTTACGGAGCAGGTTTGTTCTGTGCTGGGAGCAAGCAGGGAAAAGTTATTGTCCGTAAACCTAGATAAAGTCAACATTGAATTTTTGGGTTATGGAAGCAAACCCATTTGCTTAGGTGATTTGGAGGGGAATCACTTTGGAAATGGATTATTCTTTAGGAAAGCTGGTTTTTATTCCTAATCCCGAGAAATTCTCTGATTTAAACCTCCCGCTTATTGGTTTTGGAGGAGAAGATTTGATTAAAGAGAAAGGAATAAAAGAAATCATAGAAAAACTTATGACTGAAGAAAAAATAACTTACCGTGATTTCATCATCAAGCAGATTCCTGCATTAACTTTAGAGGGAGGATTGAGAGCTGCTTTTACCAAGGTAAAAGATTTAACTGTCGGAAAATTAGAAGAAGACGAATTAAATCCAAAAAAGAATAAAATAAAGCTAACTTTTTCTTTGGGAAAAGGAAGCTATGCCACGATGGTGATAAAAAGTATGTTTAACTAAAGTAAATCTGCCTTGGTGATAATTCCCTTTATTTGGCCTTTTTCCATCACTAAAACCGCAGGGCTGCTCTTCAGCAGAGGCAGGATATTTTTAGTTGGCGTTTCCTTATTGACTAAAGGAAAAGCCTCCTCCATAATTTCTTGGACTTTCTTTTCGAAAAGGGTTTCTTTGTCCTGGCTTTCCAAAGCTTTCAGCAGACCGGTTTCTGTTAAGCTGCCAGTCACTCTTTCTTTTTGGAAAACTGGCAATTGGGAAATTTCATGCTTTTTCATCAGTTGGACTGCTTTCCCGACAAGGTCCATTTCTTCTACCGAAATAACGTTCAAGTGCATCACTTGGCTGCATTTCTTCTCTTCTTTCTCGGAAAGCCGGTCTAAGGTTTCTATGATACCCTTAATCTTCTGATAAGAAGCCTCAATCTTCTCTGATTCAATCTTGGCGATTAAGGACTGGCTCACCCCGGCCTGTTTGGCCAGTTGCTTCTGGGTGAGATCAAGCTCTTTCCTTCGCTTCTTGATGATTTTCAATTCCGGCAGGAGCATTTTTAAGAAGAATAATTCACCGGTTTATAAATATTCCTATAAGAATTTTATTTGTTCAAAATATTCTTAAAGTGGCTAAAGCTTCTTTTTGCTGGCTTTGTTTTCTGTTAACCATTAAAAGCAAATTAACCATTTTTATTAACTAAAAACAGATGTTATTTATTAACAAATCAGCCAAAAATTTTCCAAAACGTTTAATAAAAACATTTAAATATAATAAAGATTTTATAGCCCAAATGGAAGAATTAGTCCAGACCCTTATCGAAGAGTATCAAGGGGCAGAAGAAGAATTTAAGAAAGGTCGCTACAAAAATGCTGCTATTCTCTTTTCAAAAGCTTTTTTCGCCCTTTGCGACTTGCTCATTTATCAAAAAATGAATAAACTGCCTAAAAACCATACCGAGCGCTTCCGGATTCTCGAAGAGTATTTCCCTGACGTCTATAAAATTGCTGATCAGATTTTTACCCATTATACTGATGCTTACTCAAAACCCATTTTAAAGGAGACAGGTGAACAAATCAAAGATGGCCTCAAAAAAATTATTGGAACTCAGCCAGTGCCAGAAAAAATTAGAGAAATTATTAGATAAAAACCTGGTCGATATAATCATTTTTGGCTCTTTAGCCAAAGATGGTCTGGCCCATGACCTTGACTTAGCCCTAATCTTTAGAGGCGAACCCAAAGCCGAAGATTATAAAGCAAAGATAACTGCCTTAATCCAGAAACCGCTTGACCTTCAGGTAATCAATCTTGAATCAATCTATTCTCCTTTCTGGTTGACTCTGATCAAAGAAGGTTTTAGCGTGAGAAAAAATAGATTTCTCCATCAAATATACAAAATAAAACCAGTTGTTATCTATAAATATTCACTGAAAAAACTTAATCCTGTCCAAAAAGTCCAGTTTGAAAGAGGGCTCAAAAAAATAATTGCTGAAAATGGCGGTTTTTTGACCCGCTCTGTAGTTTTAATCTCCTTGGAAAAGAAAAACCGCATGATGGAGTTCCTTAAGTCCTGGAATCTTTATTACGAAAGCCAGGAATACGAATTATTGCCTCTGCTGAGGAAAGAAGAGTTTCTGTAAAACGGCTAACCTGATGTTCTTGGCTTTTCTTCTTTCAATAAATATTATTAATACTTTATAATCAAAGAATCAAACGCTACGGAGAAGCATAGCTGAAGTTCTGCTCCTATTTCACCGCAATTTTGGAATTATGCAACACAGCAGTTTCCTAGATAATTTTAAAAAGTGACTTAATAATTTCATTTTAAATGCCCCCTGTGGCTCAGTAGGTCAATTACGCTTGACCTGCGTGGTGCTACACTCGGCTAAAGCCTCGATAGCACGGCTTTGTGGTGCTTTCATTGCCCCTGTGGCTTAGTAGCTATAGCGACTGCCTCGTATTCATAAAAGAAAGCAGTAGATCGGGAGTGCAAATCTCCCCAGGGGCTTTTCGCCTTCTTGCGTTTGCGTTCTTTGAAGAGAATAGCGTAAGAAGTGCCTGCCTGCGTTTCCAGTACTTGAATCTTCATTATAGGAAATTTCGCGGGGGTGTTAAACCTCGCACTTCAGTGCGAAATTTCCTATTCAAGAAGGCTTCTGCCTTCTGAACCGGAAAACTATGTTTTCCGTGTTCCGAAAACTCGCTGGAGGCGAGGAGCGTAAAACCACGGGCCACGAGAAATGCTTTGCATTTCTGTGCGCCAGAAATCTATAGGATTTCTGAGCGTTTAGCTCGTGGATACAAGAAAGCATAGCTTTCTGTACAGAAATGAAATCATTAGTTTCATTTCTTGTAGCTCCGAACAGCAAGTTTTCGTTATACATCGAAATTCCTGTTCTATTCTTTTACCTTGTAGAGTGGGGTAAAATTGCGTTCGCAAAGTTGAGAAAAAGACCAACCAATCAAGCACGAAATGCGATAAAGGAACAGGATCAAAGTGGAACTAAAATTCCAATATATTAATTACGTAGTCGTAAACAATAAAAAACTTTATAAAGATAGAATTTTAACTGATTAGTATGAGAAAGTTCAATAAAAAGAACTTTTTTAATACCGAAAATATACCATTATTAATGTTATATACTATAGATCACTTTTTTGGAAACAGACCAGAATATAGAGAATATATAGATCTTTATGGTAAAATTCATGGTTTAGATAGATATGCATTATTGGCAGCAGATGGTGATACAAATGGTAAATGGGTATATTTTGATGGAAAGAAAGAATATGCTGTTCAATCATGGATAAATAAAGTTGATGGGAAATATTCTGGGCTATTATTGTGTGTATGTAATCCAGGAAGTCATAGTCCTAAATCCAAAAAATCCATTCTTGTAGTTCCAGATAGTGATATTGATTTTACAGGAATATATGCTGGAAGAGATCCTATTTTTAGTCTATTAGTTCCAAGAATTGGTGAATTAGATATATACACAGTTGGTTACGAAATGGAACAACTAAAGAAGCAATTGGATTAATTTTAGTCCCGCTCAACACATTTTAAGTCTTTTTCTCAATTGAATAGAACATGTAATTGATGAGGTTATATTTATAACCGGTCATAATGTTGAACATAAATCAATAAGCAAAGAAGCCATTAATAAAGCATTAGATAAATATTATCCTTTACCCAAATATGAGGTGAGGCTTTATTTTGGTTTGGTTATGGTAATATTTTTAACTAGGACGGCAGGAGTGAAAGTAGGCGTATCTGCCTCCCAGCTTTTGATTTGGTGCTGTTTGTTGCTCAAAGCGGAGATGTTTTTAAGAAACTCTGGCATGGTGGACTTTATCCTAATTTCTTTGATGGGATACTCAATTTTACCGTTTTTAATCAGGAAAATTCCATCTCTTGGTATCGTAGAAAATTCTCCCGTAATGTAGTTTTGGAAACGCGTATACCAGATATTGGTGATATAAACCCCTCTTTTAATTTCTTTAAACAACTCTTCTTTTTTATGATCTCCCGGAGCTACCCACACATTCCACGGTCCGGGTGAAATCAATCCTGCATTACCCGTGGTTTGGGTTTTGTATCTTCTGGCGGTGGAGGTGTTGTGGAGATAAGTCTTAAAAATACCCTTATCTAAAATAATATTCCTCCGGGTAGGCACGCCTTCTAAATCTGCTGCGGTGGAGTTAAAGCCATTAGGCAGAGTTGCATCATCCGCTAAAGTTACTTTTTCGCTGCCAAATCTTTCATTTAATCTGGTTAAGAAAGATAACCCGGATTCAAATTCAAAGATGGAAGCGGCATAAGCGGCTAGATTAAACAGGTTAGCTAATGGCAAAGGCTCAAAAATCAAATCGAATTTTCCTTCCACCCCCGGTTGTGGATTTTTAGCTTTTTTAGCGATTTCCCCTGCGAAGCTGGCCGTCTCTTCTATTTTTATCGGAAGCATTCTGCCGCAGCTCGTCATGTGTCCCGTAGCATATTGATCAACTAGTGCTCTAACCGAACTGTACCATTTTGTCCCTTTTTCTGAAAACTCAACATTGTGTGAAGTAGTGATGAAATTTTCGAATGAATATAACTCCAGATTTCCCGCTACTCTTTTGGCTCCTTCTGTTAGAGCAGCGTTAATTCCCTCTTCAATGATGTCCACGGCTTTTTCTCCCAGCTTTTCGATTTTGGGATCGTAAGATTGCTCTATTTTTCGATATTTGAAAGGTCCCTCCGCCAGGCCTTTGTAATTTTTATTCGGTGGAAGATAATTAATTAATTTGACGTTTTTTTGGCAGAACTCTTTGATGGTTTCTTTTTCTGAGGGCATAAAACTAGTAGTTAAAATTTTTTTGTTTTTAGTAATAAAAAGATCATAATTGATGAATTCTTCCGTTCCGGTTTTAGCAATTTTATTATTCACAAACTTAAGCTGGGTGGCTTTTTGCTGGGTAGTAATTACTACCACTTCATCTGCTCCCGCTTTGAGCATTTCTTTTTTCAGTTGTTCGGAAATGTGGGTAATCATTTTAGCTTAACCGGAGGTTTCTTATTCTAAAACTGGGGCCGCCAAACCATACTGGAATGGCCTGCATCGGCTCTCCCTTACCACAGTTGCCGGCATGGTACTCAGAATTATTAGCCACGGCATCGGCGGAACTCCACAGTTTAGGAGTAGTAATTTCGATGGCTGGTTTTTTAACTGGCTGGTCGGTCAGTCGACCATTTTTAATCAAGTAGGCTTCATTGCCCACATACTTCTGGTTTAGTCTCTTATCGTCGATATTCCATTCCATGAAGTTCTTGATATAAACACCGAGTTTGATATCTTCAAACAATTCTTCTTCAGTATAATTACCTGGCATTAAAAAAGTATTAGACATTCTGACCATCGCTTCTTTATCATAATTATTTGCCCGGGCAGAGCCGTTAGAAGCGAGGCTTAAACGAGCAGCCGTCTCCCGGTTATGTAAAAACTCGTTAATCAGGCCATTTTTAACCAGTAATTTTCTGCGGGCTTTGACTCCCTCATCATCGTAAAGAAAATAGCCATAACTTCCTGGTAAAGTGGGATCATCGGCTACCGTAATGCATTCCTGGCCAATTTTTTTTCCTAGCATTTTTTGGTTAATAAATGATTCTCCTGCCTGGGCCGCTTCTCTGCCGAAAATTCGGTCAGCTTCATAAGGATGGCCGGCAGACTCATGAACCATAATGCCGGTAACTTCAGGAGCTACTACTACATCCGCCTGCTGCGGAGGTTTGATGCCCAACTTAACGTTTTTAGCCAGAGCTTTGATTTCCTCAGGCAGTTTTTTATCCAGCTGCCACCGTCCAAAACTTTCATAGCCGCAGGAGGAGCCATACTCCCAATACCTCTGCACTGGTTGGTTATTCTCGACTAGAGTTAGATAGTACATTAATACCACGCGGGGAATTTTAGCGGTGATTTTTGTTCCTTCGGAATTTAGGTAAAATTTATAGAGCAGATCATCTGAAAGAGAAAAATAACGATTAGGCACTTTTACTTTAGCAGCTAGAACCGACTTATCAATTTCAGCTATAAGTTTTATTTTCTCTTCCGTGGGAAAATCCTGAATTTTAATTTTCTGAAGAGTCTGGTAATCCTCTTTAACGGCTTGGGCGGGGGAAAAGTTAATGGCTTCTTTAATCTTAGAAGATTTTGCAGTTAGTTTTAAAGATTGTTCCATCAGCTGTTTAATTTTTTCTTTGTCGTCTTTGCCAAAATCATTGGCCGAAATAAAACCCATGGTTTTGTGGAGAATGTACCTTAAGCCCAGCCCATAATAATGATTAGAGCCGCCTGCTTCCAGCCGGCTGTTCTTAAGAATGAATCGGTTAGTTTGGTGTTCTTCTAATCGTGCTTCCGCATATTCCACCCCTGCTTTTTTTAGGTAAGCTAAGGAAAACTCCGCTAAATCCTCATGCATACTTTTATAATTACTAACCGCCTTAAATACTTTTCTCCATAATTTTTTAATTCTTCCCCTATTGCCTTCTAATTCTGGTTAAGGCTATAACCTTTACTCCTCTTTGAATCAAGATATTCCTCCCAGAGAGAATTAGCATAGGCGTGCACAGTATCCTTGCTGCCAGAGGGGGGTAGAAGGGAAGCATAAAATCCGCTGGTTTTCGCAGATGGATCATCTCCGATGATTCTGCTCGGGGAAAGAGTATCCGAAGGGAGATTAAATACTTGTTCCAAATAATTTAATTTTGAGATGATTTTACTGTAATCCTTAATGATATCAAAGTATAGCTTCATTACCGCTGCTTTTTCATGTTGGTAGGGCGCATCCATATTCTCACCTGCGACATCTGGTTACATTACCCGCTTTAGAAGGGAACCCGGCTTAAATTCTTTTCTTAGAAAAGTGAGACATTTTTGTAAGTAGTTTTGTAGGCGGTTAAGTTGAGGTCAACTGCTCTTTCTTCATCTTCTCCACGGTTTTCTTGAAATATTCTATTTGTTTCTCCGACAAATGGCCGTATTTCATATAGTTAATTTTAATCGAGCGCAAAAAAGAATTTTCTTTATATAATTATTCAGGTATTTCCAGTAACTTTTTCATTTCTGGGTCGGTGATATCTCCTTGTAATTGACTCTTCTGGCACTCATAGCAGACGGGGAATTTGGTTTTCCAGGTGACTAACACAAAATTCTGTTTACACCGGGAGCATTTTTGTTTGTAAGAGATGGCCATATTTTTCGTCCTAAATGTTCATGCAATTGTTTAGCATTCTGAGTTCTTCTTTGTTATAATCTCTATAATCTCGACTGCTTATTTTTTCTTTTAGCATTGGTTGTTCTGGGTTCTCTGGCTCTTGTTTAAAGCAATATACAGTTATGGCTCCTGGGGTAGAAAGAGAATGGTTACTGGCGAGGTAATCCAGCAATATCTCCCTGAAATGATTATCTTCGGTGAAAATGCCTATCTCTTTACCGGGATTATCCAATAAATAACCAATGCCCGCACCCGCTACTTGATAGTCCGTTTCAGCTATTTCTTTATGCACAAAAACTTCGCCAGAGGTTTTTGTGTGGGGTTTAAAACCCCGTCCTTCAGGACGAAGTTTTTGGCATGCTAAAAATGCGGCATTTGCAGACCCGCATGAAACCCCAACTTTTAAGTCGGGGTTGTGGGCCTGCGCCGCATTTTTATCATAATAAAAAGAGAAAGATTTTCCAGTATATAACTGAAGCTGCTCAATACTCTTGTTGATGTAGCACCACAAAGTGTTTAGAAGATCCAGCTCCCGGCTCCGGTAGTATAAATTTGTTTTTTCTGCTTTTATTCTCTGGGGAGAGGGTATTTCTTCACGTTTTTCTTTTAACATCAAGCTCTTCCAATAATCTCTGCAGCGGTTGTTTTTTTTGGTACTCTTCTTATGGGTATTGGTTTTGTATCTCTCAGTTTGGAGGATTTTCTCTCCGAATTGATGGAATTGGTGGATTTTATGAATGTGCTCTCTCAGTAGCTTTACTTCTTCTATTACTTTTGGTGTGGTATAAACATTTGGTTGTGAAATTACCTTTCGTAGCAGCCATAGCCAGTACTGATTGACTTTTTCTATTCTCCCCCTGAATTCTTCTAAATCCAAGAGGCTTTTGATGTTGTAAATATCTTTAGAAAAATCCCCATCTACGCCTAAAAAAGAAGTGTCTAATAATATTAGGTCAGAGCTCTCTATTAGGTTAATTAGGCTAAACATGCTTTCATCATCCATAATTTTGTAGCAACTGGAAGGTAGTTTTTAAATTTTTCTGAGTAATGATTAGAATTAATTACAAATCCCAGGACTTAAAAAAGCAGCTAAGGACTGCTGGGGGAACGATAGCTGTGGTAAGTTTCCTTTATCTCTATGGAGAAGATGCATTCTCCTCTTTAGGGGATGAAAACTATTTAAATATTATTGTTCTTCTGTTGCAATTCTAAGCAAAAACCATAAAAAGAACCCCCTCATTTAACCCTGAATGATTGTCGGAATTGTGGGCAAGGCTAACGTAGGCAAGAGCACTTTCTTTAAAGCTGCAACTTTGGCAGATGTTGCCATTGCTAATTACCCTTTCACAACTATCGCCCCAAATCACGGAGTAGGGTATGTAAAAATTGATTGTGTTGACAAAGAATTTGGGAAACAATGCAATCCTAGGTTTGGTTATTGTAAAAATGGAAT
>JACRPJ010000078.1 GCA_016213985.1 Candidatus Woesearchaeota archaeon | reverse complement strand
CCAACTAATGCTGTCCGCATTTCCTGATGGACAACCTATAACGATAGGCTGTCGACCATCTAGACGTAAGCAGTATAGCAACAGTATGGTAGTGTTACACATACAGACCGAAACTGATATGCGGATCAGTTTCCAGTTTTCCGCATTCCCCAGAACCGAAGCCCTGGGTTCGACGCTCCTACCTACTCTATGAGACCATCACTATACCACAACATCAGCCTGCAGTAAAGTTCTATGGGGTCTTCTCTTTGGGTTAAAGGAAACATCAAATCTTCTGGGACAAACAACGTTTCCTTTAAAGTCCCACTGAAGGACTCCTGAGTATGCACAGGAGATATTAATTTCGCTGGGCGCCAGTTCGGGACAGCAGAGATCTCGTTAAGCCATTCATGCAGGTCGACAATTAATCGACAAGGGATTACGCTACCTCTATCTCGATTAATCAGATCTCATTATTGGAACTCTTTTAGAACCAATTCAAATGACCGACATCTCGATAAGACGGTCAGAGTTTGCGTAACAATCTTCAGGACTGAATACTCAAGACCGAAGACCGTTATACCGCCGCCATTCGCCGGGGCTTAGCCCACATCTTCTAACCATAACGCAAAAAAATAACTTGTATTTTAGTTTTCTTTGAACGTTAACGCCTTTCTTTTTCTAAAAGAAAGGGGTTACTTGAAAATGGGTTTAACCGACCGGTATTGGACAGGCCTCAGGAGCTATACACATCGTTTCCAATTAGCAGCCCCCTACGTTTGTTAACTCACCTATTGTTTTTCTTTTGGGTTATAAGGCTTTTCATTTTTTATATTCGCCTTCTAACCTCTTTCTTTTCGGGTTATAAGGCCTTTTCTTTCTTTAGAAAGAAAAGGGGTATATTGTTAAACAGTCGGATCTCTCTTGTAACTGCGACCTACTGATCATTGCTGAGCAATGGCAGTAGGCACCCCTTTTTGGCGTCGAGAAGGAGATAATCTACTTATTTTCTCTTCATGTTTAATCGGAAATTTGGTAAGAAGCTTATTTGAAAAATCTTTTCTTATCATTTGCAATCGAAATTGACTTTTTAGATATTCTTTTATTGGAAAACCTTCTTTTTGCAGAATCTCTTTGACGTAGTCATGGATTTTCTTTGAAAATTCGTCTTTTTCCATCCTTAAGTCAAGATATCCGTTTTTCGATATATACCCATCACCGTCTATAATCCCAGCAACATAACCTCTTTGAAATTTTTTATTGTTTCTCGCTTTTTCTAAAAGATTGTTTAAATAATCATAAAAAAGTTTATTTACAATCTCTATTTCAAAATGCGGTTTTGTATAAACGTATTTTTGGTTTTTGTCTAAAACAGTTTGTATCTTTCCGAAACCGTCAAATAGATATGTCTCTGCCTCGAATCTTGATTTTATGTATATTTTAATCTCGTCATGGAAACGGAATTTTTTCCGTAAAATGTTTAGAGCTTCTTTTATCAGTAACAGATAACTGTTACTAATTGTAACTCTATATTTCTTTTTACACCCTTTCTTCCCTTCTGCATTCCAAAATCCAATTAACCAACCTACCTGTTCATCTATCTCAATTTCCTTTGGTAAAACCGTCTCTTTGGAAGATCTGGGAATTCCTAATTTCATTTGATTTTTCTTGACGATCTCTTCTTTTATAACTAATGTTGCTGGGAACCTTCTCGAAAATCTCCATTTCCTAACTGAGTTAATGCCATGGTTGTCTTTTAGCAGATCGAAATACTCGTTTGCGGTGTCTGCATCAACTATAATTTTCGCATCTTGTGGAACCAATTCAATTAGTGAGATTTTCGCACTCATACACTAGATTTGATTGGGGGTTATATCAGCTTAACCGGAGGGTAGCTTGCCGCTATGCCGGTAAAAATAAAATCGGCATATATAAGCTCCATTCTAACGTTCCTCTACTCCGTTAGCTAAAATAACCCACCAGTCCCTTCTCAACTATACCGAAGGTACAGGGCGAGTTTGCCGATTGGGATAGAACTAAGAGATTTTTAAAAATTTCCGAGTCCTATGTTCCCTAAACTGACTTATCCCAACACACCTTGGCCTTTTCAGCCTGGAACACCAGTGACGGTTCTTGGTACGGATAGAAGGAATCCTTACTAATTCCCTTTTCATGGATTCCAGGAATCAGCCAAACGTTCTAAGGAACGCCTTCCTAACTTCGTCTGCTTCTCCTCATTACGAGACTCCACAGACTTCGTTAGTTAACCACATCTCTATGGTTGGCCTATCCAGAAATGTTAGAAATTAGTCTTAGTGTTGCCACACGTATCCTTCTAGCACAAGAATATTAACTTGTTTCCCTTTTAGTAAACTCCAGTTAGGGTTTACCTTAGGACCGGCTAACCCTCAGTTAACGAATCAACAGGTTGAAGCTGATTTCGTTCAGCTTCGTCCCTTTATTGCTGAGGAACCCTTGTCCCTTAGGTGGCTTGTATGTCTCAACAAGCTTCGTTGCTACTTTCGGCGAGATTCTTATTCCTACAGGGTCCACACAGCCTTAAGGCCATGCTTCTGCCCCTGCAGAACACCTCTCTACACTTTCTTTCGAAATCCAAGGTCTCGGTAGCTTGTTTAGCCCCGTCCATTTTCAGGGCCTCTAACCTTGACGGGTCCGCTATTACGCGTTGTTTATTCCCAACTTTTCCTTTTTCTAACATCTATGCAAGTTTTCTTTTAGTTGAGGTTTTCTTTACATAGAGTTCTCAGAAAGAAAAAGTCAGTTTGAATGGTGGCTGCTTCTAAGCCTACATCCCCGCTGTCTGAGGTTAAAGACTCCTTTTTCCACTTAACAAGCATTTAGGGACCTTAACCCTGGTCTAGGTTGTCTCCTTTTCGAACTACGAGCTTACCCCGTGTCCGGACTCCCGGCTTCTACGATGTTATAGGATTCAGAGTTTGACAGAAGAGCTGAACCTTTCGGCTCTTGACTCCCCAATCAGTATCTTTACCCCTATAACTATCTCCGCCGAGGCTGAGCTTTGGCTCATTTCACGAACCCTTTCTTTTCGTTAACGTTTTCTTTGGAAAGAATTTACAGAAAGAAAAGGTTATTCGAGAGGAACCAGCTATTGCTAAACTCGATAGGCTTCGAACTGTAGCCTTTTCTTTTTTCTAAAAAGAAAAGGGTAGATTTTCACCCCTAGCCCCAAGTCAACCCAGTGATTTACACTCAGCAATTGTAGTTTTCTTTTGGGATCTCAAACCTTTTCTGATTCAGGCGGACATAGGTCTCAAACCAATATTTCCAGACCTATGTTATCCCTTTCGAAGAAAAGGGCTGATTTGTATCTCAACAAGGGGTCGGACCTCCACCCCGCTTTCGCGGGACTTCATCCTGCTCAGGGCTAGATCGTCTAGCTTCGGGTCTTAACCCTGTGACTTGGGCACTTTCATACCCACCTGCCTCGTAAACTGCGCAGGTTTCGCTTTCGCTGCGGCTCCACTCAGCTCGAAATAGGCCTTTATCCACTTGTTTAGATACCAACTCGTGACTGTATGGTTTCAAGATCTTTTCATCTCCTTTTACGGATACTTTTAAGCGTTCCGTCGCCGTACTTTGCGCTATCGGACTTATCCCCAGCGCAGCCTACTCATATACATGGAGTATTTGAAATAAAATCCACTTTTCCTAGAAGACTTTCTAATTTGTGATTTATCAAAAGGTTTTTTAGTTCATCTAAGAATGTTATTCTCACATCGAAGTTGTCAGTAAAATTGTGCGGTTTTGAGGCAGTTGTGATTACCCATGCCTTTGAACAGTTGTGCTTTGCAAGATTTTCTCTAGCCTCTTCAACAGCGTGTTGCCAATAAAAACTTCTTTTTATTGTTGCTTTATGCTCAATAACAATTCTATAATTATCTTTCTGAACTATCATATCTGGTCCATGGCCATTATAGATTTGTTGAACATGTTCTACCTGAAAATCCATCTTATTGAATAGCTGCAGCAGAATTTCTGTAAGCATTTCATATTTTTGCTTTGCAATTTTCTGGTTGATTGTCTTTTTCTTTACTATTCCGAATTGTCTAAGCCTATTATGAACACTAGACGGATATAAACCAAATATTTTTGCTGTTTCTAGTATAGATCCGGTTTTTTCGTATAACTCTCTTATCTTTTCCAGATCCGCTTCTTTAAGCTTATTTTTATATTTGCCGTTTTTGGACGTGTCCACCCCCTGTTTTTTAAGAGCATATCTGACGATTCCAGAAGTTGTGTTGAATTTCTTTGCTATCTGAATTGTCGAGAGGCCATGTAAGTAAAGACTTTTGAACGCCTTCGCATTTGTGGCATCGGGAGTTGAAGCTCTCTTGTGTTGCCTTTCTTTTCTTTCTTCCTGAGGTATATATTTTTTAAGATGTGAAAAAACTGTCCCTGTGCTTACAGATAATTCCTGAGCTATTTTTTGCATGGATTTACCCTTTTTATACATGACCACAATTCTTGTTTCTGCCTCGAAATGTATTTTTGTCATGTATAATTTTCGGTTTTCGTTCCTTATAAATTTGAGTAGGCTACGCCGGTTCAGACTATATTTAGAATTAGAGGTTACTGGCCCCCGCATTCCTGCTGGATATCCGACCAGCAGTACTCTGGATACTTGGTAGCATCCTTCCAGCTTTCTCCTACGAGGCTATCACTCTTTATCGCGCCGCTTTCCAGCGGACTTCGGATTGGCTAGTTAGGCAGAACCCAAGTCCAAACCCCACATCTCCTATCCATTTCTGGTAGGATTCGGTTTGTTCTATGCCGCGTTCGATCGCCTTTACTGACGGCATCTCTGTTGATTTCTTTTCCTGCGGGTACTAAGATGCTTCAATTCCCCGCGTCCCCTTTCGAAAAGGTTTCCCTTCTCGAATAATTTAATGGGAGGTCCCATTCAGACACCCCAGGTTCAATGGTTGCGTGCCACTACCCTGGGCTTTTGGCAGCTTGCCGCCTCCTTCGTCGGTATTTGAGCCAAGCTATCCACCATACAGCGTAGCATCCTGTGTCTTGTGTCAGGAATCTAACTCACCTATGTATCATATAAAGAGCATCATTTGGTGTTCACGTATTCATCACAAACTTGCGTTCGCTAATACAATTGACCTATAATCATTCACTCTTTTCAAATCAGCCCCCGACGGCACCGTAGAGAGCGTCATGTTTTGTTGTAAACAGATGATTGTGATATTTCGTTAAACTAATTCAGAATCAGCCACTAATTTTTAGAGAGATTACCTCCTCTCTAACGCTGCATTCTACACTTGTCACTAATGTAGCTGACTCTGAACAGCTTTTGCCAATGAATGCCAAAATCCAAAGATTCTGGTTAACTAATATATTATTTTTTTCATTTTGTAACTTTTATATGTATTGGGTAATCTAAATCGGGATTTTCTTCAACCGATACATATATTATTCTAAACCAGACACCGAAAACCCATCGCTCAACACTCGAAACCC
>JACRPJ010000077.1 GCA_016213985.1 Candidatus Woesearchaeota archaeon | reverse complement strand
CATCTGATGATCATAGTTGAACGCTCGAGCTACCATAATACGGTTCAAGGCCTCTTCTGGGCTGATTCCTGCTCCCTTAGCCAGTTGCTGGATTCTCTCCGGACGAAAAGTGTTTTCCGTGTCAATAAAGACCGCATAAGCATCGGGGTCTGCTTTAAGTACATTTACAGCTAAAGCATGAGCAATCTGGGTTTTTCCGCACCCAAATTCACCGAAACATTCCGTAATAGCTGCAGTTTCAAAGCCTCCTCCCATCAACTCGTCAAAAGCGCTGCTACCAGTAGATATCTTAGAAACTTCTTCCCGCCTTTTAAGGACATCTGTACCACTTTCAAAGCCCATCTTCATGCTATCTCGGGCAGCGTTAATCATCTTTCGAGCTACTGCTTCAGAAACACCCGCTGTTTCAATAAGCTCACCTAAAGTAGCCACCGCAACAGACATTAAATCTCTATAGCCAGCAGATTCTAGCTTTTCAGCAGTAGCTGCTCCTACTCCAGGGAGATCGTGAATTTTTTTAACTTCAGACATTTTTATTACCTCTTTTTTCTTCTCTTTTTAACGGTTTTGCTTAAAAAGATCTTGTTCGTTTAGGACAATGTGTTCATACGCTCTTTGTAGCACCACCCAAGCTTTGGGTAAATCAGCCACGCGCAAAGAATTCGAAGTTTGCCACTTCCCTTCTTTATCAGTATAACTCCTTTCGATGGAGACGGTTCGATATTCCGATTCTTCTCCATTGGCCCTCTGGCCATGATTAAGCCAAATCGTAGCGGAGATCGCTCCGGCGCGGAATTTCTTTTCCGGCAGGTTGCCTTCTTTTTCCACTTTAGTGGATATTTTTTGTGTTGTGTTCATTTCAAACACCTCTTTGCTATTCGCTTTTTTTTCAACCCGCAGCCAATTTTAGCTGCGGTGAGGTCGCCACCAGTTATGATGGCAGAATGAAGTCTGGTGGGGTGCTTTATATAGTCTAGCCGGAGTTGTCCAGTGCGGGAGTGGCTAGGTAAAAAGTTCATTAGAGCTTAAAAGTAAAAAATTTTGAGGTTATAGCCCCTAAAAAGATTTGTCCAGTGGCTACTTCCATCTCATTGGTCTCACTGATTAATTTTTGGAATTCCTAGTCTTATAAGTATTTTATTTAACAAGTAATACCAAAATAATAACAATTAATGCTGTTCTAACCGTCCATTCTAAGATACCCCCGGTCTTGACAGGTCCATGTAATTTAAATTTGGAGAAAGGGTAAAGCAACGCTATTCCAAAAGGAGTGAGTAAATCTCCAATCAAATGAGAAAGATATCCCAGAAGTAAAGCTAGGGCATAATTCCAGCTCCACAAATATCCCAGCAGCAGACCTACCAGCATTGCTCCCATTAAGGAATGAAATATTCCCCGATGCTTAGATAGAACAGAAATAAGCTTCCCAAAGATTCCACTCCACTGGTTAATCTTACTATGGTATTCGTCGATATCAGGCAAAATGCTTCCTAACAAGACTAACAATAAAGCAATGAGAGGGTTTCCAACTAGAAGTGGGGTTACCAGCAGAAATATGACTATTCCTAACAGCAGATGAGTAAAAAATAACATAAATCGAAGATAAAGGTAAAGATTATTTAATTATTCCTTTTCTAATCGGGCAATCTCTTCTTGCGGATTGGCTTTTTCTACCCATTGAACGTTAAATTCCAAGCGATCAAACATCTCATTACGCTTGATCCTTCCCACCAATTTAAACTGCTCTCCCAGCAAGTCGGTCTTTACTTCCTCAAAACGAGATAGATCTTCCCGATATCCAACAATAACCTCATCTTCTTTGCTCAGCAGGCGACTAGCTTGGTTTCTCCAGAATACTCCCCTCATAGTGCCAGTGCCATCATCAAGAACGACATTCAACACATAAGACAAAGAGGGAGTAACTATTCCATGTTGATCGCAGCGGAAACTCCCTTCGGACTCCATAACCCTTTTTCCGCACTCGGGACAAATGTTAAAAAAACGTGGATCGAACACCTGAACAACAGTTCCTAAAATTTCTACTCCCTCCTCTCCATCAGTTAGTTGCTCGATTTTCTTCCGTTCAAAAGAAGTGGTTATTGAAGAGGTTACCGGCCCGACTACTTCTCCTTCAGGATTAATAATCACCTCTCCCCGATTTCCCAAATGAATCTCCCGGTCATTGTTATTCTCACGAACGTAAACATCTTTAACCAACACTACATCGTCCACGTTTGTCTTCTCTGCGTGAGCAACCTGCTCGTTCCAGAATACTACTCGTATAGTTCCAGTCTCATCTCCAAGAATGAGAGAACAAACTTTGCCCGTACCTTCCCCCTTGGTAAATTCCCGAGAATCAAATTTTCTCACCACCCTACCTATAGTGGTAATATCCCTCATTCCAGCATAAATTTCTTTGATCTTTAATCGACCTTGGCTAGCGGTAAACAGCTCCACGCCCAACTCATTAGCAATAATATGAGCAGCACCTTCTTCGCTTATCAATCCAGAAAGATCGTTGATTTTCTTTCTGATGCGTAATTCTAGCTCTTCGGCAGTTATTTTTGCTTTAACCTATCGTCTTTGAGCGTATAAAGCACTCTTCCGTTACACAGGTTAGCTTGTCCTACCTGCGGAGTGAGGCAATTCTCCACTGCAGGAATATCCACATCTACTGCTTTATAAAAATAACCAAATGCTTCTGCAGTGGGCAGGTCAAAAAATATCTCTTCAGAAGTAGCTGGAACTTTTTCGGTGGCAACCTTCCAGTTAGTATAATAGACTTTATAACTTTCTGCTTCGGGCTCGTGGTTAAAGCTAATAGTAAATACTTCCATGGAAGAGCTGACTTTTATATCGGTTGGCGCGAATACAGTCACAGGAGAGAAGTCCAATGCAAAGTTAAGCTTCCCTTTTTCACTAGCTAGACAAAAGAAGATTTTTCTGCTCTCAAACGAGTACTTTTCCTGCTCGCAGGAAGTGTATTTCCAGTTGCTTTTCTTATTCTTATCTAAGCAATTTTTTAATTCGGCTTCATTCTGACACTTAAGTACTAAATTTATGGCCTCATTTTGTAGGCTTCCATACCAGTTCAGAGAGTTAGCCTTGATTCGAAAGCTAGGATTGTAATTGTATTCTAAATAAAATGGCTCAATCAGATAGACCTGATATGAGGCAAAGAGCGTTGATTTTGGTTTGGTGGGAATAACCTCATTAGCAATGGTAATTTTATTCTTACTGCCTTTACCAACTACACTTTTACCAACCACGTACTCACCGTCAATAAAAAAGGAATCATATCCCCATATTTTTTCCTCAGCCAGTTTTTTGGTTAATCCTTCAGTCAGCTTTTCTTCCAGCTTTAATGGACAGAAATGACCATTTTTGTTTAAAAGAGCGGCGTTTTGGTACATTCCACAGCCTAGATCTTGGGAGAATACTGATTTTTGGAGATTTAATTCAGTGCTTTCCAGTGCTGATTTAACCTTCTGGTCTATGATCAACAAATTCTTTTCTGCTTCCTGAAAAGCGTTCACATAGCTCAGGTGCCATATTCCCCGCGGTTCGATGGTTTGGATATCATAGCTGGCTACAAAGAATATTCCAAATGCTGCCAATACTCCAAAAACTATCCAGTGTAAAACCGTAGCATGTTTGTTCATTTTTCCATTCCCCATAAAGCAGCTTTTTCTACTTCTCTTTCCCCATACTCATGAATGGACTTTATGGTTGTGCTCAGCTCTTCCATGGAAGTATTTTTACCCTGCTCGAACGAGCCTCTGATCTCAGTAAGATAATCATTGACCATATCTACCCTGTCCACCAAGTTTAGGGTTACTCTATGGTTCTGCTCGATCCCTCCGGAGATGATTATCTGCAAAAAAAATAAAATAAACAAAGCTGAAAATACCATGAATATAAAATCAAAAAAATCATCTAAGAGGCCGGTTTTATTTCCCATTAAATGTTCACCTGCACAAAAATATATAGCATATCCTCGCTTGATTTTCCTTTATTATTTACCAATACTTTCCTAAACAAAGTAAAATCGTCTTTGTTAAAGTAATTATTAGTCAACACTTCCGTACTTTTATTATACAATTTTAAACGAAAATTATAATCCTCGTACCCCTTTTCCTGTCCGGTATGATAGCAATCATACAATGTGGCGTTAGTAAATTTGTTTAAGTCAATCACTCCGGGATAGACTCTTCCGCTAATTTTGTCCTGATAGGCAAAGCATTCCGGAATGTTGGCAAAGCGGGAGGAGATTAGCTCTGCCTTCAGTTTGGGTGGATAGTAAGTAAGCTTGTTCTTATACCCCACGAGTGTCCCGGAAAAGGCTAATACTACTAGAACTATCATTACTCCGGCAATCATCCAATAGATAGTTTTCCTGGCCGGGTCAAATGCTTCTTCACCTTTACGATTCATTCTTATTACACTCCCTAAGTATTAATTTATGAGCGTTTTTCTCCAGACAAAGCCTCTCTTTATTTTCTACCACGCCCTCTGCGGAGAATCCTTTTGGTAGATTGAACGTTCGTGTAACTCTCTTAAATTCCGGCTCGTCCGGAGTTATCACCATTACGCTTCCCGAGCTTAGAATGAAAGTATACTTAGATACGTTATAAGGATAGGCTGTAACCCCATCGCCAGGAGTGCCTATTAAAGTATTTACCATTAAAGCGAGATCAGTAGCAGTGTTTACTTTTACCACCGTGTCAGACTTAGCAAATCCTACTGCTGCTTGAGAAACTATTACTACCACTAATATTACTACAATAATTTCAAAAATCATCATCAGAATGCTGGAAGCTTGGGTATTCATTTTGTGCTCTTGGTAGGATGCTTCTCGGGGCTAGCGGGAAGTTCACAATTATTTTGACAGGCGAAAATAATGTTCTTATTTTTAGTTAAAGTTATAACTAATCTTCGCGGATCGTTATTGCTAAACCGAACCCAATTTTTCCAATCTACGCCATAAACATAATAATCATCAGGTATTTCTATACAATTAAAGTCTTTTGGAATAATTTGATTAATGGATCTCATTTTTTCATTGGAACTATAAGTACCTTTTGGTAGCTCTATCTCAAACGCGGTT
This sequence comes from Candidatus Woesearchaeota archaeon, assembly GCA_016213985.1. Taxonomy (GTDB): domain Archaea; phylum Nanobdellota; class Nanobdellia; order Woesearchaeales; family GW2011-AR9; genus JACRPH01. Next base: position 1,190 of record JACRPJ010000077.1, on the reverse strand, counting down.
TCTCCGCCACATGCACCTCCCAAACCGATTCCCTCTTTCACTTCAAATGTTTTAACCAGGCAAATGCAATCTTTACCATTACATTTTTTTCCCGGTCCCAAGTAGTGTTCTTCTATCTCTGTTCCGGGACAGCGGATATATTCATCTAAATAATTACTCCACAGGTTCATGATGTAAGTGCCTTGGTCTAGAATTAAAATGACGCTTTTTTTCTGACCATCTTTCCCATTCGCTCCTAAATCATTGATCTCTTTAACAAAATTCACAAAATTATCTTGGGCTTGGCTACTCAATCTAAACAGTTTAGAAGTAAGTACGCACGCCGGAGCAAAAATAATGATGGCTAACAGCACTGTCACTAAAAATTTAACCATGATCGCTTTCTTATTCTTTAGCATCTTTAGAGTAATTCACTGTTGATTGATTATTTTCGTTATTTGCAAGCACATTCTTTCTCTCCCACCTTCAATTTAGTCTCCGGAGCATCTTTTTCGGTGCTGATGGGGCAGCCATCTAGTTTGGCTTGGGGATCACCAGCTACACACGGACATTTATCAAACATGTCCGCGGTATTATCCTTATCACAGTCGCTCAATCCGCTTATTTTCTCCTCAATTCCCCCAAAAGCCCGCTCTCCGCTTTTGCTGAACCACATTAAAATGAGGATGACTACCACTATAGCAATTATTGCTACTACAATGATCCACCACAGGTTAGAATCTGCTTTTTTTGACGAACTAAACCATTTCATTTATTACACCTCTTTCTACTACTGCACTTCTTTATTCTCCAGCAAGATCCGCTGTACCGCAAGTATATTGACCCTGTTGAAGTGTATCTAGGTTAATCGAACTGAATTCCCGCTCTCCATAAATACTGACTTTGATATCCTGAACTCCAGAATATCCTAATGCAGTTGTGAGGGCAATACCACCCAAAGCTACCCAGCCGATTCCTCCCGTAGCTACACCTAATACCACTGCACCCGTCGCTGCCCCAAAACTTTTAATTACTCCTGTCCAAAAGCCGTTCTGTGGCTGTTTTAATTTAGGGACCATCTGAATGCTATAAGCATTCCTTCCGGTAAGCGGAAAAGAATTGCCGTGGGTATCAATAGCAGTATAAATAAATTTTCCCGGCCCACCATAAGATTGGAGATATTGCAAATAACTAACATTAGCCTTAGCATA
>JACRPJ010000079.1 GCA_016213985.1 Candidatus Woesearchaeota archaeon | reverse complement strand
CAGGGAATTATCAAAGATTACCATAGCGAGACTTATGCCCTTGAGCATAGCCTGCAGATAGCAATTATATCTATTTAGATTAAACTGGCAGTATTCTTTATTTAAAGAAATAGTAAATTTACAGCACCCAGAGGGGCCACACCAGTGATTATATTCTTCTGTATTGTTTTTGGTTACGGGCTGAGGAGCAAGGCTAGGGTGAGCTGCTTGCAGGCACTTACCCCAAGGCTTGTACTGGCAGTCAACGTTGCAAGTTGTTTTTTTACACTCTGACAAGGTATTACAATCAGCTCCAGGCAGGAAGTATTGAGCCATGCTGCACTCGGAATAAAGCTGGCAATCCTGCGCTGCGGCAGAGTTAAGGATATTACTTTTACAATACACATCGTCGCTGCCTTTCGGATAAACATAACATCCAGTTTGCTCGGCCCAAACTGCAAAAGTAAAGATGACTAAAAATAAAGCTAAAACTACCCAAAACATACCCCTTTTTTCTGCTACCATTTATCTTCACTTACAAAACACTTATCGTTTATAAATGTTCCTTCAGTTAAAGTCTATAATTTTGGCTATTTTGCTCTCAGTTTAATCAGAGCACGCACCAATCGTAACCCCAAGCTATTTTTTTAAGCCGGGAAAAGGGAGTCTCAGGAGTTTTCTCTGGGACAAGATGTGCTTCGCTTAAGAATTCTTGGCGTTGCTTGTGTTTAACTTTATGCTGCCACTTTTTGATGCCGAGTTTACTTCTTAGCCTAAATCCCATCGAAAAGGGATGAACAGGTTCTTCTTTGTGCTCTCCCCATTCTTCGGATGCTTGGGTGATCGGCTTAGTATACGGTGTTCTTTTTTTGATTAACCAATAATACCCTGCTCCACTAACAATGGCTATGGTTAGAATAATCCATAAAAGAGTTAGATTGGTTTCCGAAGTGGTGGCTTCTGGTGACAACTCGGGGGTAACCTCTTTTGCCGCGGGGGATTTCTCTTCAGTTGGAGGTGGAGTCAAAGCAGGCTTGGTTACCCCAATAGTGGAAGAAACCTCTTCTAACTGCGATGTATCGATAATCTTTTCTGAGCATTTTTGGGTGCACTCTGATTCTTCTAATGAGAAACTAAAGCTGAATTTGGTGGCCTCTTTATTCTTCGCTTCTATCTCACAGAGCCATTTGGTATTCTTGAAACCACAATACTCCCCACCGGAATAAGAAAATCTACAGCATCCCAAAGAGCACCACTGCTCTTCATCTCCATCGGGAACTTTTCCGGCAACACATTTTCCGGCAAGTTCGTCAGTGCAGGAGCTCTTGCACAATATCATCTCACAATTAGGAAAACTTTGAATATTGGAGCAACTCTGGTCCGTAAAGAAAGCTTGGTTGAGGTCACAGTCTTGGTCGATGGAACATTCCTGCTCCGCTTCTTCTGGGGTGATATCCTGACAGTAAAGGCTGCTATCGGGATAGACGAAGCACCCGGACTGGGCATAAACTAAAGAAAACAATAGAAGTGTGGGTAAGATAAAAATTAATGTTTTCATAGGGTATCGCCTTCGCATTTTCCTTTCTTACAAGTACCTTTAAAGTATAAGTCCAAGTTAGCATCACACTTTAAGTTATCGTATCCCTTACAGCCATCATAAATTTTAGCGGGGAGATCATCTGTTAAAGCCTGGGTAGAATAATCTTTCGCTTTAGCATTAATATTATAATAATTATTTTTATCTAATCCTACATCAGTAACCAAAACAATTTCTCCTATTTTGGAAAATTCCCCGCAACCCATCTTACCATGACATATTCCTATTACTTTCCCATTGGAATCTGGTATGGAAGACCAGGCTGATTGATTTTGACATTCTGCAGCGATATTGCTACATGAATTATCATTGTTTATTCCACAAACTAATAATTCTTTACCATCGGCATCTTTCGGTAATCGCCCCCGTTTATTTCCGAGACAGGTATTTCCCCTCTCTCCGTCGCAAGTGGCAAAAACTTCTTCCAGAACATAGCCTCCAGAATTAGGTAAAGAGGTAAATTTATCTATCTTCCCATAACATCCACGAGTTTTATTTACAAAACATTCCATTCCTGCATCTGCAACGTGCCCAGATTGTGGTTTATCTAAATCACCAATACAACAAGTATGATCAGCTTCGAATGGATTAATATTCTCATTGCCGTAAGTTCCATCAGGATTTAACGTAACTTTATGATACGGATAAGGGAATGGGTGAGCGGGGTTGCGATGCGGAACGCATTTCACAGTATAAGTTTTAGCAACGGCAGATTTTGCTAAATCCAGATTTCCACAATAAGTTGCATCAGCAGAAACATTTAAGGTTCCAAGTGTTCCAGAAATCTTGAAGTAGTCAAAATTACCACCATTTAATTTGCTAGTCCAGTCCTCAATGTCGTTAACGTTATAATTGTTCAAATTACATGGGGGAGCATTCTTCTCATTGGTCCATGGAAAGCTATAACAGCCACTGTTCTCAAACACTCCTTTCGGCAACTGGAATGTAAAAGATTCGCTATTATCATCGTTATTGTATTTAAAGTAAATATTCTGGTTCAAGACATTATCGGATTTGGAAGGGAAGGTTAAGTCCACAAAAATGGGGTCTTCTACTGAAATTATGTTTGTGTCTCCTTGCTGTGAGACAATATCCAAGTAAGGAAATCGCAGCCCAACAGTTAGAGTCAGCGGCCGATCAATTAATATTCTCACATCCTGCCAATCACTTAGTCCATGCTCATCAGCAGCTTTTGCAATTATGGTATACACGTCCTGCTCTAATTGACCTTGTGGAACAAATAAAGAATACGGCTTTGACTCATCACTAACCTTCCACCCCTCGGGCAGCTTTTCAAAACTGTAAATGAGCTCATCTTCGTCGGGATCTATTGCTGATAAATTAATGTCAATATATCCTAATGCAGAATTGTCCCCAGGCACTACCAGATAATCATAGCTGGAATCCGGACAATCACTACGATTAACATAATTTAACGCGGGAGGACGATTCTGCCGGGCTATCCGATAGGAATAAAGCTGTGCCGAATTAAGTACCGTAAACAGTTTTGGAGTAAATGTAAATACATCATCTCCCGACGAAGGGCGCGATTCGTCTATTTTCATATCACTCTCTTTATAAAAATTGTAGTCTGAAAAGTCCGGGCTGCTTAATTTCTCTGTGGTGTATTTAAAATTTACATCAAAAAAATCTTTTTGCAAGGAATGAGTTACGGCAAAATCCAGCAGCTGCTTGAATTGGGTGGGATAAAAAAAATCAAAATCAGACAGCTGGAAGAATTCTTCTTTGCCGACTTTGAATTTAATGGGATATTCCGCTTGTACGTTGATTCCGTCGTCGTATAGCTCTAAAGTCAGGTCTAATTTGGTGGATTGGAGCTTGGCGCTTTTAGAAACATTGCTCTTAGTAAAATTTTCTACACACCAGATGGTTTTATTGATTAAATAATCCCGTAAGTCGCTTTTGATGGATGAGATGCTTAACTCAAATTCTCCAAATACCTCTACTCCCGATGCAGGATACTTACAGAATTTAGGAGGGGAAGAATCATCATCACAAGGATAAGCATTTGGATAGGCAGGATAGAGCTTGTTTCTTATGCCATAAAACACCTGATCATTATTATAAGTAGTCCCAGTTTCCCCTTCTTCAAACTTTATCTTTACTCCCGGCTGTACTCCCCAGATTCTTCCTTGGGTTCCCAAAAGTATTAGTCCTTTTTCTAATTCATCCTTGAGGCAGTCCTCTACGTATAAACGCAGGGCTTCTTTGCCAAAAGAGCCAGCCACAATTCTGCTCTGCTCGCTCTCCAACTGTATTTTCTTTACATTCCCCGCCAGATAAATTACACCCAAGAAAGCAAACAGCAGCAGGAGACCAATGATTATGAATACGGTTATCTGGGCAGACCTGTTTTTAACCGTAAACCACCTCTTTTTATACATAGCGTGAAATAAAGTAATAGTGGCTTATAAATATTATTCTTAAACTTCTATCAGAATCCTTATTATTTATTACGACTGCTCTTCTACCCTTAATTTAGAGGTCAGCTGGGGCCACAGGAAATCCAATCCTAAAACGTCTCCTTGGCTCACTATCGCCTCTACCTGCTGGCCTGTTGCATTGGAGCAGGTGAACTTATCCATGTTGGAAAGGTGCTCTAATAACTCTACTTTCAATTCAGGGGGTACTCCTATCTTACTTTGATCAACATAGTCACACAGGGAAGTATTGAATCCAAAATAATTTGCTTCCAGCCTGTGCTTGCCTCCAGGAAGAACCTCTTGGGTAGCCTGAACCTTCTTATCATCTATTTGAAGCAGGTAAATCCGGTTAGTGTTTTGATGTTTATGCATAAAAGTTAAGGCGCTGTCCACTTCTTCATTCTTTGATGACTCTTCAGATAGCCACTTGGGAATTATCTTACCCACAAAATTAGCAACCATCTTAACAACCTTCTCGAATGTATACTCATCTGGATTTCCTACATCTACTTCTTCTCGGCCATAAATTACCGCTCCGAGCTTAGGCAAGTACCATAAGTTTCTTTTAATATCCCCAAGGTCGCAAGAGTTATATTCTTCTCCGTCAATGGTTTTACCTTCCTGACTACAGCTGGTTTTTATCTTATTCAGCGGAACGTTCAATGCATTCAGGAACGAACCAGCATCATCAATTGCCCGGTTTAAGGTAGTGGCAAACACTACTTTGTACTCATCCCCTTCTTTATATTTTAATACACACACGTTATTGATACAGGTGTTCTCTTTTTCTGAAATGAGCTTAGGGAATATGTTCTCGTCTTTGGATACTTCTTTAAAACAATTGGTGTAGAATGGTTCAGTAATGGAACTAGTGAAGATATTAGCTGGAGAAGGAGTTTGGATATCCGGGCCGCCGATATAATTCTCTTTGTTATCCAGTTCGAGCAGAGTTTTGGAATAATGGTCACAGTACAATACATAATCTTGGTTCTCGGCTACTTTTAGTAGCTTTTGAGCAATAAGTTTGGTGCGGGAGGTCCAATTCCCTAGACTGCAATAATGATCAAAGATGTATTCACTAGTGTTGATGCACATGGGGATTTTATCTTGGTAGAAGTCCTTAGCGGTATGCTCTTCTCCCCCTCCTTTAAGTACGAAGCACTGCTCATCATTTGGACAGAAGCCCCAATTATCAGCATTGCCAGTCCAGTCCGTTTTCGGAGTAACGTGTTTCCATATTCCGTCAATACAACGATAATCTCTTCCGGCGCTGATGTGCTCGGCAAGAGAAGCTGATTTGCTCATGGGCTTGACACAAGCATAGCCGTTCCAGCAGTAATTTTCCGGGCAACAGGCTACCGCGGCCCGCGGATCTCCTTCTAGCCCAGTGGCTAAAGAAAGATAATCCACTGGACCAAGCTCATCAATCAATTGCAGCATAGGGTGGTTTAATTTACATGGGCCATATAATTCTAAGATTAGGTAAGTAGCATTAGCAGCGTTAAATGTTAAGCTTTTATTACTAATTTTAAAATCATCTTTATTAACAACAATACCCTCTTTATCTACTAAATAAATAATGAACCAACAACCTGAATTCTGAGTGAACCACATTAAGAGATTCTTTTCTACAGCAATTTTTTCGGAACGTATTTTTTGGCCGTATTTCAAAGTTACAGTACTTTCTGTTACTTGACTTAATTCTTTTTCTGTTAAATCCTCATTATCATAGATTTCCCAATAATAAATATCTTTATCTTTTCCTTTGAACTCTGGATTAGGCAAAAAGTTTCGAGCTGGTAAGACTACCGAACTATGATTTCGTTCTTCGGACAGATGAGATTCATTGACTAACTTCAGCTCTAGCGTTTCATAAAATGAACTTATATTTCCCTGCTGGTCTAATTCATCAAGATTATACCCTACTTTAGTGAGGTTCTCACTGCTCCAGGAGTTAATAGCGGTAAACCAATCTTTACCCGATTCATACTTGGTGGTATAACTACAGAACTTCCCTCCTAAGACCGAACAGTGAGGAAGATTTCCTCCTTCGGTAAGTAACGGCTTGAGATAATCTGCTGCTTGGCACCCATAAAAGCCTTGTTGGTCTTCATTATTTATGAAGATAACCTGCTGGGCGGCTTTCTTTACTTTAATGTTCCCAGGTTGATTATATGTTCCAGAAGGATTAATCCATTCCTCCTGGACTTTTTCATCACTTTTGCTAACGAACCATAATTCATACAATTCTGGATGCAAATTGGTGATATGGTATGGGGGCAATCCAGGCAACGGGTACAGGCACTCCTCTTGCGAGCAGGAGTAAGATATGGTCATACTTTCATTTGCGGATACAGTGTTTACATTAGGTATCTCATAGGATGGGGGCAGAGAGAATACCACCTGCAAATTAGGCAATTCTTCAGCCGCATAGAGTTTATCCGGCGTCTCTAGGTTCCCTGAAATACTATTATAAATTTCAAATGGAAGCTGAGTTCCACCCTTTTCGGAAACCACTGAAATCTTTACCTTCTCCGCTGGACTTAGAGCCGCTAAGTTAGCAGCATAGTCTGCTAACGATATCATCTTCGGAGAAACGGAAAGATCAGCATAGGTAAGAGGAATGGAAATTGGTTTGAATACATAAATGGTTTCTGTTGGATTTGTTTGTGGACTTTGACTAACACATTTTCCGTACAGAGGTACTAACGGTTTTGGACACGTGGTTGGAGTACTACCAATATCGGTTTGAATAATATCAATCTTAACCGTCTCACTCCACGTCGGAAAGATTATGTTCTGCTCTGGTGAGGCATATTCCACTTCAAACTCCGTATTCATGGTGGTTTGACCTGGAGCAATTACCTGCGAGTTCCAACAGCCGTAGCCATCTTTAGATGGTCCTGAATAATATTCGTTTTCGTTGTTTCCGCAACAATATCTATCCGGTTCTTCAACTTCTTCATAGCCGCCTAGCCAGGCATTTTCACCATAAAGTTTGTTGCACAAATCTTCCCCGGTGATGTAAGTATCGCTGCTGGACTGATCGATATTGGTTAGCCAAGAACTAGTTGTTTCTGATTCTTTACCCGAACATAAAACCGCGGGAGAATCTTTCTTAGTTAGATAAATATTCTTAACCCTAATTAGATTGGTTTCTTTGGTACTTTTAATGGCGATTTGTGTTACTCCCTTAAACCCAGTGATGGGAACTTTTATATGCATCCATCCGCCCTTAGTCAATTGAGAAGGGTTAGTAGCATAACCAAGCACGTCTTGATTGTAGTACTTTAAAGGAACCTGTTTACCATTAGCATCTAGTTTATCCGGACCATCAATTTGTAAAATCGCTCCCACTGGTAACTTTAAGTTATTAGCCGGCAAATCAGTAGTTCCATCTTCAGCAACAAACTTAATCATAAATTCAAGGTAGTCATATCCAGTAAAATCAAATGAATAATCTTTTCCATAAAAATTAATGTAATCCTTAGTGCCTATTTTAACCTCAACACCAGATTTTTCTCCAAGTTCATCCGCTCCGGGGATAGACAAACTATATAATCCTTCTCCGGTATAACGACCTTTAATGCCTGAGTTTTTATAAGCGTCATATTCTCCATGGCACTCCGCCCAACTCCAATGATTGCCTTCTTGGTGGCAATAATAGCGATTAGTAATCTTAGCATAATTGATTTTGTCTTTTTCATCTTCTACTTCACCAAATTTTGGAGAGGATAGATTTGATGGAGAGGTAGCTTTGCATTCAAACCAATCCTCATTATTAGAAACCACATCATAAGGCTCTTCCCCGAACTTCTTGATGGTTAAGATGTTAAATCGGGCATCTCCCACTGCATTTATCCAGCACCATTCCCCCGGGCAACGCGTTGCATCCCATCCCAAAATATCTGTTCCTTCTCTTCCCACCAGATTAGAGTTTTTATTCAGGCATATATATTCCTCTTTAGAATTAGAGACTACCTGTCCAAAATCTTTAAATTC
>JACRPJ010000083.1 GCA_016213985.1 Candidatus Woesearchaeota archaeon | reverse complement strand
CTGGACTCAATCGCTAATTTAATTTTGCGTAGTAAGCCCCTAAAGTTGTTTATTCCCCATTGTTTTGATCTCCCCGAAAGGTATTCGTTATATGGGCTCTTCAGAAAGCTTTTTTTAAAAATTACATGTGTTTCTGCCTTGAGGTTATCATAGATGGTTTTAGGATAAGAAAATTTTATTTTTCTGTCCAATTCCTGCTTCTCTCTGTTTATGAATGGCAGTATGGAAACAACCTCTTTAAACTCATCTAAATACATGTACCAGGCAATCAATCCATGCTCCTGGGGAGCTTGGCCAGTTTGCAGGGTGGTAATTGCTGCAGTGGTGGTAGCAGGAAAAACTGAGGTTAAGTTCTGGTGATAGTATTCAGCTATGAAACTATTTTTGTTTGCCTTCTTTAATTTCGGGAGATTATCTGTTCCCATTCCGTCTATAAGCAGTAGAACCACATTCTTCGCTGCTTTAATTTCTGCAGTTAATTCTGAGAGGTCATTGTACTTACTCTTACTCCCAAAACCCAACAGTATTGAGCTCATCAAATTGACTAAATTGTCTTTACTATAGTTTGGAATCATCACGTTAGTATCTTTAATCGTTAGTTTAAATAGTTATGCCTCTTCAAAATATTCCCTAAAGATTGGTATAAAAGAACTGCAGTTACAGAAAATGGGAGAACCTAATGCGTACCAGAAGAGATAAATTGTTCCTATTGCAAAATTGTCCCACTGTGGTTAATTTCACCACAACTTTTATATATAGAATATCCTAGTTTTTAAGCAGGTAAATGGTTATGGACGAACCTAAAGAAATCAAACTGAAAGTGATGGAGGCAGTACAGGATGATGTAAATAAAGGTATCGTCAAAATCGATTCTAGTTATATGCGTCAAATGAGAGTCAATCCTGGTGATGTGGTAGAAATCAAAGGAGAAAGAATTACCGCTGCACTCGTAGACCGAGCCTATCCGGGAGATATCGGCTTGAACATTATTCGTATGGACGGTAACACCAGAAGAAATGCCAAAACTTCTATTGGGGAGATTGTTTATGTTAAGAAAGCAGAAGTAAAACCGGCTAAAAAAGTGGTAATTGCTCCCGCTACCCGCGGAATCGTGGTCAATGCTCCACCCATGTTCTTCAAGCAGGGCTTGGTGGGGAAAGCATTAGTGAAAGGTGACTTAGTAGCACTGAGAAAAGCCCGGCGCACTTTTCGGTTGGTTAACGCACCGGGGAGAGGGGATGATATTTTCTCTATTTTGGAAAATCAATTTCCTGGTTTTGGTTTTGGGGATTTGAAATTCTTTGTGGTTGATACTCTGCCTAAAAAAGAAATTGTGGTTATAACCGAAGAAACGGAGATTGAGCTTAATCCCCATACTGAGGAAATTAAAGAAGAAGAGGAGGCTGTTACCAGCTTGGGAATTAACTATGAGGATATCGGGGGATTAAGAGAGGAAATTAGGAAGATTCAGGAGATGGTGGAGTTGCCTTTAAGACATCCAGAAATATTTGAGAAGTTGGGCATAGAAGCACCCAAGGGTCTTCTACTTCACGGCCCTCCCGGTACGGGTAAGACGCTTTTGGCCAAAGCAGTTGCTTCGGAAACCAATTCTCACTTTATCCTCATCAATGGACCAGAGATTATGTCCAAATTTTATGGAGAATCAGAAGCAAATCTGCGTAAGAAGTTCGAAGAGGCAGAACAAAATGCTCCTTCCATTATTTTCTTTGATGAGATTGACGCTATTGCTACCAAGCGAGAAGAGACCAGAGGGGATGTAGAGAAAAGAGTGGTCGCTCAGCTGCTTGGATTGATGGACGGACTGAAGAGCAGGGGAAAAGTGATTGTTATTGCTGCTACCAACATGCCTAATTTATTGGATCCTGCTCTACGCCGGCCAGGAAGATTCGATCGCGAGATTGAACTAGGCGTTCCTGATAAGCGGGGAAGATTTGATATTCTTAAGATTCACACCCGTAACATGCCTCTGGAAGGAAGTTTGTACGGAGATATTGTGACCAAAGAAATTCCTTTGGCAGTAGAGCAAAGGCTGAACTCTGTAGAGCAAGAAGTAAAAGACAAAGGAGAGGAAATCAGCGCCTGTAAGGTCAAGATGGAGATGACCAATAAGCAGGATGAGGTCAAGCAGTTAAAATTAAAATTAGAAGAATTAGAGGAAAAGAAAAAGAAAGCAGATGAAAGCTTAATTGCCCGGATTCTTCAGAATATTACGGGGTTGGGCAGAGAAGTGGATAATTTAAACCGAGAGATGAAATTAAAAGAGAGAGATTTAGACCAATCTAATGCTAAAATCCATGCTTTGAACTCTTCCATTGATAAAAGCAGGGAAGTTATTTCTCGATTAAGAAAGATCTGCCAGGAATTAGCTGCTAGCCAGCCCAAATTACTTTCTCTAGCAGAAGAAGTCATCGCTTTAGACAAAGCTGGTCAGTCTTATCCTTCGGAGGATCCCCGGAAGAAGATTAATGAAAATCAGAAAGGAGAGTTTTACCAAGAATTAGAGAAAGCGGGTTTACTGGAGGTAATTAAACAAAAAGCTAAACAGGAAAGAGATAGTATTAACCGGGATATTGATTCCATTGCTAGAATCACCCACGGCTTTGTGGGAGCAGATTTGAGTGCTCTCTCTAAAGAAGCGGCTATGGTAGTGTTACGTCGTATCCTCCCTGACCTGAAGTTGGAGGGAAAAGAATCAGATAGACCTCTCTCCAAGGAAACACTGGAAAAATTAGTAATTAGACTAGAAGATTTTCAAGAAGCATTGAAAGCTGTTCGCCCCAGTGCCATGCGGGAAGTGCTGGTAGAAAAGCCTGATGTAAGTTGGAATGACATCGGAGGACTGGATGAGGTTAAAAACAGGCTTAAAGAAGCGGTGGAATGGCCACTCAAGAATCCCGAGATGTTTAAAAATATGGGAATTCGGCCACCACGGGGAGTTTTATTATATGGCCCTCCGGGAACGGGTAAGACCATGCTTGCAAAAGCAGTAGCTAAGGAGAGCGAAGCCAATTTCATCCTGATCAATGGTCCGAGTTTGCTCAGTAAATGGGTGGGAGAAAGCGAGAAGGCAGTCCGGGAAGTGTTCCGAAAAGCACGCTTAGCTTCTCCTACTATTCTCTTCTTCGACGAACTGGATGCGTTGGCTCCACGTAGAGGAACGGGGGAAGGTGAAGGAAATAAAGTCAGCGACAAAATAGTGAACCAGATGCTTACGGAAATGGATGGCTTAGAAGGACTAAAAGATGTACTGGTCTTGGCTGCTACTAATCGTCCCGACATCTTGGATCCGGCTTTGTTGCGTCAGGGAAGATTTGATCGCATTATTTATACTTCTATCCCTGATTTGGAAAGCAGAAGAAGAATTTTTGAGGTTCACTTAAGTAAATTAGCTTTCGATGTTGAGAGCACTCCAAAACCGGAAGAAAAAGTAATCCGAGCCAAAGCCGCGAAAACCTCTAAGAGAAAGAAATCCGAGGCAGTAACTATGCAGACCACCACAGAGGGGACGGTCTCTATCGACAAGCAGGAAATCATTGCTAATTTGGCTCAAGAACTGGCGGAGAAAACCGAAGGCTACGTTGGATCAGATATTGAAGGGGTATGCCGAGAGGCAGCCATGATTGCTTTACGCGAGAACTTGAACGCAAAAGGAATAAGAAGAGAGCATTTGCTTAGAGCGTTAGAAGTAGTCAAGCCTTCCGTAGATAAAGATACAGAGGAAGCCTACCGAGAGCTAGAGAATTATTTCAGCTCCGCCCGGGCAAAACAAATCAAAGAAAAGCTGAATCGGGCGGATTATTTTGGTTGAATGGTAACCACTTAAGAATAATAAATCAACCAAAACATTTAAATAGGAATTATTATATTCTATGGTTATGGGGGTTGATTTCAAAGTATGAAACTCGAAGAAATAACTAAACGAACTTTCTTGGACCGGCTAAGAAATGGTATTCTAGGAAGGCTCTCTGCTTTGACTATAATGCTGTCGGGCACCGCTGGCCTGACTACCTCGGTGTTTAATTGCAGTGGTTCGGGAGCTTCATCTCCGGACATCTATTACAAAGACAGCTCTAAAGATGACTTTAAAGAAGATGCTTTAGAGGAACAGGGTATAGACCAGATTAATGAAGAGAGTGATGATGGAGGAATCACTGAGTTAGGCTATGATGATGGGGAAATCATTGAGGTAGATACCATTGATTCAAATATCGATGAGTTTACTGCCAATGATTTGGACGTGGATGCAGCTTATGATAAAGTAGAAGCTACTGATTTGGACGCTCCTGACCTGAATATCGATGAATTTACTCCAAATGACTTAGACACTAATTTAGACCCTGATGGTGGAGAAATTACTGATGTAGATACCTTCGATTTAAATATCGATGAGTTTACCGCCAATGAAACAGATGCAAGTGTAGAAGCAGGATGTAAAGAATTTAAAGTTATTGCCACGATTGATGAGGTGCCAATCAGCATATGTAAAGCTAACGAGCAAGGGAAAGGCGTTTTTAAATACGAGGGAAAAGACACAGTTATCGCTTTAAAAGATGATAACACCAAAGATATGATTAATAATCCCACTTTAGCTGAAATAGTCGGCTTTAATAGTGTTGATTTTAGCTGTTTTAACGTCCACCATCCAAATTATACTCCTCGTTCAGAGTGTTTTGAGCAGCCCAGTTCACACACTTTGTATTTAACAACTACTCCTATAGATGAAGTTAAGCATGATGGTTCTGGTAATGAGAAATCAAAGAAGGCAGCAAAGAACTTCATGAAGTGGGCGAAGAAAAACTGGGAAGAGAAAGTTTGCTGTAATAAAGATACCATTGATGATAACATTGTGGAAGGAACGTATTTAGTGGAAAATTCAGGAAATGACGAAGAATACACCTGGGGTGTTTCTAAAGATAATTTAGAAGAGGGAAAAAATTACATTAAAAATAAATTAGGGGATAAATTAGCGGCAGATCTATATGTTCTTAATTTAGATAAGTCTGGCGGGGATGATTCCATAACTCCAAGTTACCCCAATGTTTTTGCTTTGGATGTTCATATTGCTGAAACAGAGACGTGTGACGGTCTCGATAACGATTGTAATGGTATTACCGACGATGGTGGGAAAGTGGGGTGTGACGACGGAGATTATTGTAATGGAAAAGAGAGTTGTGGGGGAACTGCTGGATGCCAATCGGGGACTCTGATTGAATGTTCTGCTTTTAACTTAACCGAAATTGCCAGCTGCACTCATACTCCCGACGGTAATAACTTTACTTGGGACTACTTTGGCGGGTTTACTTCACTTTGTGATGAGATTGCTGACGCCTGTACCATTGGAGCCATCGCTTTGACTCATACCTGTGATGTTGATAATTGTGGTGCCGGCTGCGATGCCACGCACAGCTGCGCTGACGGCAGCTGCAGCGCACAGTATGACGATTATTGTGACAGCAAGAAACTGGTTGAGTTTGATACTGATAAAGTTCTGGATTTCATCACTATTAACAATACTTGTGCTAACACCTGCCAGCCCGGATGTACCTGTACTGCCTGTGTTGCCGAATGTACTGCTCCCGCCACTAACAGTTACTGTGTCAAAGACGTTTGTGGTGCTGGCTGTGATAAAGATGGTGACTGGGAATGATTATTACGATTATGCAGATAAAACTAACCCCTGTAAAGACGATTGCGATTGCACTGCCACTTCTTGTAGCGATCCCACTATCTCTGTAAACTCTCCGTTGTGCATCGAATGCCAGAACGACGACGACTGTAACGCTTTGGATCAAGATTATTGCAGTTTGGATTTAGTAAAGCACGATGAGGGTCAATGTGTCAACTTCGAATGCAGCAGCGCTACTTCCACTACCCAGAACTGTAACGATTTTGATGCTAATCGCTGCGATGGAACTCAAATTAAGCATGACGATTATATTTGCTCCGGCGCTTCCTGCGTCTTAAATAATACTACTTTGGTGCAGGAATGTAATGATAACAAATACTGTACTGGTGACGAAAGCTGCAGTAATGCCAGCTGCGTTCCCGGCACAGCGATCAATTGCACTGGTTACGATCTAGCTTCGATTGCCAGCTGCACTCATACTCCCGACGGTAATTCATTTACTTGGGACTACTTTGGCGGGTTTACTTCCAGCTGCGATGAAAATAACGACGCCTGTTTAACTGGAACCATTTCGTTAACTCACACCTGTGATACTA
>JACRPJ010000080.1 GCA_016213985.1 Candidatus Woesearchaeota archaeon | reverse complement strand
TGTGGGCGTGCCGGAGACCTCGCTAACGTTCGGACTCCGTCCGCTAGCGCTGCCGGAGTGGTCAAACGGGATAGACTCAAGGCAGGGGAATAATAAGTGCTCATTCGAGTGCTATGAATAAACCCAGTAAGTCATCTATTGGCTTAGTGCCTACGCAGGTTCGATAGTTAAACAAGTTTAACTCACCGGGAGACTTGTTTACCGAGTGCCCTGCCGCCCACACTTATTTTTCACATGAAAACCATCACCAATCTAAACCAACTTCTGAAATCTATGCAGCCTAAGCTCCTCTTGGGAGAATTTGTCTTCTGCATCGTAAAAGACGTTCCACCACGCTTTAAACCAAAGATGATCTTCCAGGAAGAAGAGGGAGTAACCTTAATCCTAGAAAAAGAGGTTGCAGATAAGAACAAGCTTTATTATGATAAAGTATGGTCGTTAATAACTTTAAATGTAAATTCTGATTTATCTGCGGTAGGGTTTCTGGCGGCTATTACTCCCGCATTAGCCCAAGCTGGAATAAGCGTTAATGTCGTATCTGCATATCACCACGACCATTTGTTTGTGCCGGAGGAGAGGGCAGAAGAGGCTATAAAAATCCTCAG
The DNA here is from genome assembly GCA_016213985.1 of Candidatus Woesearchaeota archaeon. Lineage (GTDB taxonomy): Archaea > Nanobdellota > Nanobdellia > Woesearchaeales > GW2011-AR9 > JACRPH01. The sequence goes on along the minus strand of JACRPJ010000080.1, from coordinate 3,388 downwards.
AAAACTCTCTTTAGCATAATTCTTAATAACTTTTATAAAATAGAATTAAAATAAATCTTTCATTTGCGGACGTGTCGGAGTGGTCAATTGAAGAAATTCAGACCAGACGAGTTAGGTTCAGGGCCTAATGGCTTAGTGCCTGCGCAGGTTCGAATGTCAAACTGGTTTAACACACCGGGAAACCAAGTTTACCGAGTGCCCTGCCGTCCGCATTTCATTCTGATTGCTCCAAACCTTTTTAAACTCGTAAACAATCTCTCTTCTATGCCTATTGAAATATGTGGTATTGGAGGATTCTCAGAAACCGGTAAGAACAGCACTGCTATTAGAATTGATGATGAAGTTGTCATTCTAGATATGGGGCTACACATGGAGAATTATATTCGTTATACTAAGGATGAAGATATAAGTGCTCTCACTTACGAAGAATTATTGGAAGTTAACGCTGTTCCCAATTATCGGTTGATAGACGAATGGAGAGATAAGGTAATTGCTATCGTTCCCGGTCATGGACATCTGGATCATATCGGAGCAGTGCTATTCTCAATTAAGTTATTTCCCCACGCCTCAATCGTCTGTACTCCTTTTACTGCCGAAGTGCTCAAGAGCATATTCGCTGATGAGCAGATAAAATTGAGTAATAAAATTATCAGTCTAAATCTTAATTCTACCTATAAGCTATCCGAGAAGATTTCGGTAGAGTTAGTGTATATGACCCATTCTATTCCCCATACTGCTATGATTGTGTTACATACTCCTTCTGGTAAGATAGTTTATGCCAATGATTACAAGTTTGACAACCATCCAGTTTTGGGACAAAAGCCTAATATTGAGCGGTTGAAAGAAATCGGGGAAGAGGGGGTAAAAGTGTTAATCGTAGAAGCTTTATATGCTCATGAGCACAAGAAGACCCCTTCCGAAGCAGTAGCTCAGCAGATGCTTAAAGATGTGATGTTGGGAGTTCATGCAGAGGGAAAAGCGATAATTGCCACCACCTTCTCTTCTCACTTGGCTCGGCTTAAGAGCATGGTGGACTTAGGCAAAAAATTAAATCGAAGGATTGTATTTTTGGGTCGGTCGTTGTCTAGATATGTAATTGCCGGGCAGAATATCCAAATTATTGATTTTAAGAGTGAGGTTAAATTAGTTCGAAACAAAGATAAATTAGAAAAGATCCTACATAAAATAAATAAAGACGGAAAAGGGAAATACCTGTTAGTGGTTACTGGTCACCAGGGAGAGCCTAAGGCCATACTCTCTAGAATGGCGAGGGGAGAGTTAAATTTCAGGTTTACTACTGGCGATGTAGTGATTTTCAGTTGCTCGGTAATTCCCGTAGAGCTAAATCGAAATAATCGCGACGTTTTGGAACGAGAGCTTAAGAACAAGGGAGTGAGAATATTCAGGGACATTCATGTTTCCGGGCACGCGGCTAGAGAAGATCACCGTGATTTGATTGAATTTGTGCGTCCTAAGCATATCATCCCTTCACATGGAGGACAGGATAAAGCAGTCCATTTAGTAGAATTAGCTGAGGAAATGGGTTACGAGATAAATAAGAGCGTCCACCTTCTTGAGGATGGGAAGAGGATATTGATTAAGTGAACCTAAACTACCTTTCCATCACAACAAATTTTATAAAGAGCTCTTTCTGATAATGTTAGGAGGGGAAATATGAAGTTAGTGCTAGCTGAACCAAAGTATTTTCGGGAAAGTATTTCTATAATCTCGGATTTAGTTACTGAGGCCAAGTTTAAGGTGACTAAGAATGGTCTAGAATTAGTAGCCATGGATGCAGCCAATGTAGCAATGGTTATCTTTAAAATGCTGAGCAGCTGCTTTACCCAGTATGAAGTAAAAGAGGAAGAGGAGATGGCTATTAATCTTAGTAGTCTTAAACAGGTACTAAGAAGAGCAAAGGGGGATGATATCCTTACATTAGAAACTACTGAAGACAGCCGATTGAAGATAATCATGAAGAGTAACACCATTCGTTCTTTTACTCTGCCTACGCTAGATGTGGAAAGCAAAGAGCAAAAAGTGCCCGAGTTGAATTTTCCTATTTCGGTAGAGCTTGATTCTGGTTTGTTGTCAGATTCGATTGACGATGTGAGTGTGGTAGCCGAATCAGTTACTTTCCTAGGTGAAAAGAATCAATTATCGGTTAAAGCTGAGGGGGATTTATCCAAAGCTTTTATTGAAATAAAGCCGGATGAGAGTACTAACATCAAGACAGATATTGATGACAAATTCAAAGCCAAATATTCTCTAGAGTATCTAAAGAAAATGGTGGCTGGCGGCAAGTTGGCAGATAAAGTCATTTTACGCTTTAATACCGACTATCCTCTGAAGATCGAGTATAAACTGATTGATAGGTTAGCCTTGAGTTTCATTCTTGCTCCGAGGGTGGATAATGACTGAGTAAGTTTTATTTACTGTTGTGCTTTCTTTTAGTTATGCGCATTAAAGACTTCTCTTCTGAGCAACGTCCTCGGGAGAGATTGGCCAAGTATGGTTCCTCTGCTTTATCTGATGTCGAGTTATTGGCGGTTATTCTTAAAGTAGGGAATAAGCATGAGAATGTTATCGAAATGAGTCAGCGCTTAATCGCCAAATACGGTCTAGGGCATCTCGCTTCCTGCTCTTTAGCAGAGCTTCAACAAATTAAAGGTATCGGCAGGGCCAAAGCCAGCGAGATCCTAGCTTTGTTTGAGCTGGCAAGGAGAGCAAATATCTGTAATGTGGAAAAGAGGAGCATAAGATCGGCTAAGGAAGTGTTTGATTACTTTTATCCAAAGTTGGCAAATTCCATGCAAGAGCAATTTTCTTTACTGTTATTGGATACCAAAAACAAAATCATCAAAGAAGAAACCATTTCTATTGGGTTACTAAATGCTTCTTTAGTCCATCCTCGGGAGGTGTTTAAGTTGGCGATAAAAGAAAGTGCTCATTCAGTGATAGTTGTACATAATCATCCTTCTGGTGATCCTACTCCTTCTCCCGAGGATGAGGAGGTAACCAAAAAATTAATCGAAGCAGGAGAACTATTAGGAATAAAAGTGCTGGATCATGTGATTGTTGGAGGAGAGAATTATTTTAGCATGAAATAAAGAATTATTTTTTCTTGAGGGTTATTGAGCCTGATTTTGCTGAGGCGACAAGTTCGTCGCCTTCTTTGAAACCGGATTCTTTGATGATTTCTGGAGGAATAACAACAACATATTTATTATATACTTTATCGCCAATTTTTTTAGCAAAATGTTTCTGTAATTTCATGTTTTATTAAAACAATTATAATATATAAAATCTTTGGTACCAATACCACTTTGGAATAATAAAAATGGTACCAAAAGATATCCAGTAAATATATAGCATAGACGATAAATTT
>JACRPJ010000072.1 GCA_016213985.1 Candidatus Woesearchaeota archaeon | reverse complement strand
CCTCCGGAAGGTTCTTTGGTGATAAACCAGACTACCAACCCAAAGATAAGGATAATGATGACTAGTTCCGTAGTTTCCGAAGTCCACCAGTAGAAGGTATCGGAAGGGCTGTCCCAGAACCGGAGTGCGGCTCCGAAGAGGTAGATAACAAAACCTATGGCGATGAGGGCAATAATGGGTGCAGCAGCACTGGCAAAGCCCGTGCCAAAGATACCCATTAATAATAGGAGCATGATTGCTGCAATTGATACCAGAGAAATACTGGGCAAGGATTCATTCATCACTTGTACCGGGTCATACCCTAGGGGATAACTTCCAGTCAGGTGCGGGACCACAAACAGCAATCCTAGCACCAGAGCGATTATTACATTAAAATTTTTCTTGTCTCCCAATATCTTGGTTTTTTGCATTACAGCAAATACGATAGTAAACACTAGGATGAATGGAAGCAAGAAGTCCATAACTCCGTAGGCTTGAAAGTAAGTTGCTAGATTAGAAAATCCTGAACTTAAGCTTATCATGTTAAAACCTCCTTTTTAGGTAGTAATTGTTTAAGGGTATTTAATTATTTTGTGTTATTACTTACTTTCTTTGCTCTCTTTTTTTGATGAGGGTTCTCGGGTGATGTAAATGATAAATCCTAGGATAATTATCAGGAAAAGAATCCCTGCGGCCCATTCTTCGTTCCAATATTCGAATATGGCAAATACATATTTTAGCCAATCCAAAGCGTTGAGGAAGATGACCACTATGCCTATGAACATAAATACCATGAAGAACTTTATCCATCCCGGATAGTCTTTTAGAGTGAATTCTTTGTCTCCAAAGAATACACCTACTAACAGCAGAAAAGATACTGCCAGTATCAGTAGAAGAACGATGTTGGCCATGACCTGATTTACCAGAGCCACCAGTTGCGTAGAAGCGATAACAAAAAAGGATACAACAAAAGCCACCATGGCATTTAAGTTCTTTTTAGTAATGTCCTTGCCTTCAACTTTTTCTATCCCCAGAACTTTGGTCTTTTCGAGTATAGCAAATACAATGGTGAACACCAGAAGGAAGGGTAAGATAATATCGTAGACGCCTATTTTATCTAGGAATCCAATCACTCCCCGAAATGCGCTTTCCTCAATCATCTAGTTATCCTCTTTTTGCGGATATGATTAAAAAATTGGAATATATAAATGTTTTGGCTGGTTACTTTGAACCTATAGCTCGGCAGAGTTGTATGCCTAAAAGCGAAGGCTTTAAATACTAGTGGGGTTATAATCAATAGGAGTATTAAGAGTATTATTACTATGATAATCTGTTATAATCTGTTGAATGAGAGGTGGAAAAAGTGAGGCGCATATCTTGGCGGTTCTGGTTGTTGTGTATAACAATTTCAATGATTTTGCTCTCTGCGTTTTCTTTTGGAGTTTCAGATATTTCCACTATACCTATTGATAATCAAATTACGACCAAGGAAAAAGCTTTTTTTGAGTTGAATCTAACCAATAATGCAGCTAAGGAGCAGAAGTATACTATTTATTCGTTGGAGTTGGGGCAGTGGAACGTAGAGCCCTATCCTCTTCAGGATAAAGTCGTAACCATTGCTTCAGGAAAAAGTTATTCTACTAAAATTGCAGTTAATCCGCTTAAAGAATTTTCTCCAGGAATCTATTTTATCTCGTTAACGGTAGAAGGTGATTTAGGAGATAGGTATGAGCAGAAGTTGAAGATTTATCTTAGTCCAGCAGAGCAAGTGGTTTATTCCCCTTCCATCAAATTGCAGGTAGACATGCCCAATAAAATCGATCCCCAAGAGGTGGTTTCTATCAAATTGTGGTTAGAGAATAGGAATCCTCTCAATTTGAGCAATTTAAAAGTGAAATTAGTTAGTAGCGAAATGCCCGAGTTTAATAAAGCAGTGGTGATAGATCTTCCTCCTCTGGATAAGAAAGAGATAGAGTTTGCGGTTACCCCTAATCTTTATCAGCAACCAAAAGAATATGTATTAAAGTTTGTGTTTGAGCGGTATGGCGAAGATTTCAAGACGGTAGAGCACCCGGTGGAGATAGTTACTTTACTGCCATCGTTTTCGGTCCTCGAAGTGCATGAAGAGTCTTCTTATCTTAAGATATTTCGAAAGTTTACTCTGAAGAATGAGGGCAATGTGCTAAATACCCAGAAAGTTAGAGTCCCAGCTACCTTCTTAGAGGGGCTACTGACACAGGGAGAGGCTAAAGCGGAGATCGAGGCCTGGCAGTGTTATATCACTTGGGAAGTCACTCTGGGTCCGGGCAATACTACTTTGGTTTATTCGGTTACCAACTATAGAATGTTAGTGTATCTGGGGATAATTTTGATATTAATAATTGGATTTTACTTGTATGTACGTTCTCCAATCAGCGTTAAGAAGACGGCGGTGGTTACTAAGAGAGACGACCGGGGAGCGCTGTCGGAAGTAAAAGTAATGGTAGAAGTTAAAAATCATTCCAAGCTGCCGGTTAAAGATGTTACTATTATAGACCTGATTCCTGTTTATGCTTCGTTAGAGCATATCGCCAAAGAGTCGGAAGAGGCAATAAGACCGCATCGGACGTCTCATGTTAAAGAAGGAACGAAAGTGCATTGGTCGTTAGCGGATTTGGATCCGGGAGAGCAGCGCTTGATGACTTATAAAGTCAGAGCTAAGCTTAACATCTTAGGAAGGTTGAGCCTGCCCAGAGCAACGGCAGAGTTTACTAGGAGAAATGGCCGAATGGGAAAAGCCTATTCTGGCGTATTTAGGCTGGGAGATGAGAAGTAAATATCCACCGTAAAAGTTACACTCCAGAATGAAAACCTTTATATAGAAGCGATGGTCTCTGATAAAATGGAATTAAGATAACTGTTAAATATTAAAGAGGGTGCAAAAATGAAAGATTTTTTGTTGTCGTTAAAAGAAAAATTCTCCGGGAGCTCCGCGCAGGGAGAGATTGATTCTGACGCTTATCCAGAAGTGGGATCAGGTGAGGGTAAAGATGATAAATCTAGAGTTACAGTGCGTCCATTTGTGATGGAAGAGTTTGAAGATATCAAAGAAGTGTTGGATGTGTTGAGAGAAGGTTCTACGGTAGCGTTGATTAACATCCGGCCGCTGAAAGATAAGGATTTAGTGGAGTTAAAAAGAGCAATTTCTAAGCTAAAGAAGACCTGTGAGGCTATCGACGGAGATATTTCTGGCCTGGGAGAGGATTATGTAGTGGCTACTCCGCAGTTTGCCCGTATTTTCCGAGGAAAGATGCAGTTAGAGGCTTCTGAGGTAGAGTAAGTTTTTTATTTTTATCCTTTTGAATTTTATTCACGAAACATTTAAATAAGAAATATTTTAGTAGCTTATTCATGCCACGGTCGCATACTCGGAGAACCAGTTCTCCGGTCGCGACCTGCACAACATCGCGCCACGGTCGCATAATCTGGTATTGCGCGGTCATTTTTACTGGTTAAAAGTGGCGTAGGATTGCTAGGTTAGCGTCTGTTTGATACTGCATTTGCTGAAAATGAAAACAGAATCCGCGTAAATATCCCGTCCCTCTGGGATCGCCGGTTCAAAGGCCAGTTACGCTAGGCGAACGTATTCAAGTGGGGCGCTCGCTACGCTCGACCCCACGACATAAGCTTAGTAGTGTAATGGCAGGAAAGTCCGGCCCGTGGCGGTTTTATTTTTGTATACAAGATCACATAAATTTAGTGGACTTGGCAACACAATTTTTTCTTTGAGCAAAGTATTTAAAGATAGGAATAATTTAAATGTGAATGGTTCCCGAGGTAAGTGCTTGGCTGGATCAGGCAGAGGCTGATTTCAAAACCGCAAAGGATAACATTCGTTCTAGGAATTATTATGCTTCAGTAATCTTTTCGCAGCAGTGTGCGGAAAAGGGTTTAAAAGCTTTGTTTATTCTCATAAAAAAAGAGGTTCCTCCCAAGATTCATGACTTGGTGGAATTAGGCAGATTAATTCAGGCTCCGCCGGAAATTGTCTCTCCAGCTAGTGCTTTAAGCGGGACCTATTTCTCTTCTCGTTATCCTGATGCTATCCCGGAAATTCCCGCTAAGTATTATACTAAAGAGAAGGCTGAACAACACTTAAAAGAAGCTGAGGTAATCCTGCGATGGGCAAGCAAAAAGATCCGATCATAAGCTCTTTTACTACTCTCATGAGGAAAAATTTTCATCCTTGTGAGCTGTTTTTGTTTGGCTCTAGAGCTACTGGAAAAGCAAAAAAAAATAGCGATTACGATTTTTTGGTGATTAGCCCTCAGTTTAGGAAGTGGGAGTGGGAAGAGCGGCTGGCAAAGGTTTACTTCATTAAGCAACATCTTCCCGCAGCCATGGATGTAGTTTGTCTCACTCCTGAAGAGTTTAAAAGAAAAAGTAAGCAATTAGGGATAGTCCAGCAGGCGGTTAAAGAGGGAGTCCGTCTATAGTCTTTTCTCTCACCGATACATATATAAATAAAAACATTCTACTTCTGCTTAAAAGCAGGTGGAATATAGATGGAGATAGATAAACATAAAATTTGGCTGATTATCGGAATAGTTACTTTCATGGTAGCGGTAGGCGTGATTATCTACATTGCTTCTTCCGGGAAGACTTTTGCAGGAAAGGCGACAAGTGTGGGAGTGCAGGGAGACATCATTCCAGGGGATGTATTAGCAACAAATAAAGTGCCCAGTGAATCACATTGGTATCATCTTCATAATGTAATTGTTGGGTCTCCTGGGTTTGAGGATATTCATACTTATGAAGATTATGCTTATGATTGGTATGTTAATTTTGGTGTCAAGGGTGCTGATGGTAATGT
>JACRPJ010000071.1 GCA_016213985.1 Candidatus Woesearchaeota archaeon | reverse complement strand
GTTACCGTGAACGGACTTCACACGGAGCCGAAGCCCAAAGAAGGGCCGATATGGTTTTATTGGTCCAGGTTGTCTTTGCCGACGGTTTGTCCTTTGGGATGGACTGTTGAGGAATCGTGTCAGGCCCTGACGGGAGCAGCACTAACTTTTCAGCATCATGTTCAAGGGGGCGCAGACCCGAGAAGCTGCTTGGATTAAGCCAATAGGGTTATATTGGTTCGACTGCGGGCGTGCCCCTAAACCTTTTTATATCCAGTCAAATCTCTCTATTTTTATACTAATAACCTATAACCCAAAGAGGATACTATAATGTTTATTGAAAGAAGATATTCCTTTAAATCGGGGCAGATTACAGAAGACGGATTTACCGATCTCTCTACTTTTGGTGTAAAGTACGCGGATTTGTATGATCATCCTATAGTTGAAACTTCTTTAAAGGATCATTTTCGACCCAAAACGGCCTGGGAAAACTGGGTATTTTTAACTCACGAATGCAATTTAGATTGTGCTTATTGCTTCGAAGACAAAAAGAAAGCTCCGGTGCAATGGACGGTCGGCGAATTGGTTGATTTTTTTAAATGGCAAGCTGAACAAAGAAAAAGGAAATATTTTCAAGAGAATTCAAAAATAATGTTTTATGGCGGAGAACCGCTTCTGGAGCAAAAGTTAATGGAAGATATCCTGAGAAAGACGGAAGGGCTTCCTTTCGACTTTGGGCTACAGACCAATGGCACACTTTTAGATAACATTAATGATTATATTTTAGATAAATTAGGTTGGATTTCGGTTTCAATTGATGGATCAAAAGAAGCGCATGACAAAAACCGTTTTTTTAAGAGCGGCGAAGGAAGCTATAGCCTTATGATAAATAATCTTAATGAAGTAAGACCGAAATATCATGGAAGAATTTTAGCCAGAGTGACCGTTCCCATAACTGCAGGACATGATTTCTTCAGTGAGATGAAAAGCATTATTGACACAAAACTATTCACTGATTATCATTGGCAGTTAGAGACACCCATCAGCAGAGAATTAACCGAAAACGATATTCAAACTTTTCTAAAGAGTTATACTTCAAGCATTAAAGATTTAGTTGACTTTTGGCTGGGCGAAATGAAGAAAGGGAATATGATAAATATAATCCCTTTCGAAGCTGCTGTAAAGAAAATTTTATTTAATGAGCTTGTAGTATATTTTAGAGCTGATGATCCAAGTACTATAATTAAAGAAGCAAAAGGGCCCAGCGGCTGTGGGGATGATGGAAAATGCTATGCTTGTGACACACTAATAGGAAAAGAGGATGCAATAGTCGGGGATAAATGGGCTGGGGTAAATCCCCGAAGATTTATAGAAAATAATAAATTCTTTGTTTATGGGAATTTCAAAGGCTGCCCCAGAAGAACCATAAACAGCAGTGCTCAAATAGCTTATACCGCAGAAACTAACGGTTGTCCCCATGTTTCCGGTGATAAGCCTGATTTTTACTGCCAGGCTGCGAATGGATTTCTTAGCCGGATCAGGCTCAATATGAAAGATATTTTGGATAGTAATAGCACTAATTTTTTCTCTCCGATTTCCAGCATCACAGAACAACTGCCATAGGAGAGGTCACACCACATTTCAACCGGCAAATTTATATACTATCCCTATTTTGGGATAATATTATCCCCTAAGCATGCTAACTAAGCCTCAAGTTGAAATCCTGAACTTATTTAGAAAAAATATCTTCTTAAAAGCTAGTATCCTACAGATCCAAAAACAATTAAAGAAAAAGTCCTATCAAAGAGTTTATGATGGGATCCAAGAATTAGGGCAAATAAAAGCATTGAAGATAGAGAAATTTGGCCATTCTAACTTAATAACTTTGCCATTAAACTATGAATCTGTGTTCATATTGTCATACTTAGATGAAGATGAGGCTTTTTCACATAAAGTTCCTAATATCCATAAATTACTGGACATCAAAGAGCTTGCTGACGATATTGTAATGGTAATAGGCAGTTATGCTAAAAATAAACAAACCAAGAGTTCTGATATTGATTTAATAGTTATCACCACAGAAAAAGCATTTGATAAGCAGAAACTAATTGAAAACTTAACTTTAACATTCTTTCCACCGATTCATCCTATTGTACTCACCAGAAAAGATTTTATCGATATGCTTATCAGTGCTGAAGAGAATCTGGGAAAAGAAGCATTTAAGAATCATTTGTTGTATCGAAACCCAAAGGGTTATTATGAGTTAGTTAAAGAGGCTGCTAAACATGGATTCGCTGGTTAAGCTTTATCTGGAGCGTGCGGAGAATAAACTGCTGTTGTCAAAGATTAATTTTGATATATCTTGCAGTACAGAATATAAAAGATTCTTAAAAATTCCCATAGAAAAAACGTTCTTTAACGATGTAATTTCAGCTTCGTATTATGCTATTTTCTATGCTGCAAAAGCTTTTCTCCTGTCAAAAAATATTGAAACCAAAGTGCCGGAGGAGCACAAGAAAACATACGAAGAATTCCAGAAAATAGTCTTATCTGGAGAATTAGATGCTTCGTTGTTGTATCTATACGAAGCGGAAATAACAAAAGCAGAAGCGTTGCTAAATATATTCTTTCAAGAGAAGAAAAAGCGGGGGGTATTTACCTATAATGTTAAGTCCGAAGCAAACATTCCTTATTCTCAAGAGTCCCTTGGGTGAAGCTAAATGATCGCTCAACTGGGCTTGAAATGCGGAATCGAAATTCATCAGCAGCTGGAAGGAAGGAAACTCTTCTGCAATTGTCCCACCACTCTGAGAGATGACCAGCCGCATTTTACTCTTAAAAGAAAGCTTAGGGCGGTAGCTGGAGAAGGGGGAGAGGTAGACATAGCCGCACAACAGGAGCAGACGAAGGATTTAACTTTTGTTTATCAGGGGTATTATGACACTACCTGCCTAGTGGAAGCTGATTGTGAGCCTCCACATGAATTAAATCAGGAAGCTTTGTATACGGCTTTACAATTTTGCAAATTAGTGGGTGCGAAAGTTTCTCCTATTGTCCAAGTGATGAGGAAAACAGTGGTAGATGGCTCAAACACTTCCGGCTTTCAAAGAACTGCTCTTATTGCCCGAGGTGGCAGCATTAAAACCGGTGAGGGAGAAGTAAATATAGAAAACGTCTCACTGGAGGAAGATGCATGCAAGAATCTCTCAGAGAGCGAGCATGAGCGGGTCTGGGGATTGGATAGATTAGGAATTCCTCTAATTGAGATTGGTACTGCTCCCGACATTAAAAGCCCAGAACAATGCCAGGAAGCAGCTAAGAGAATTGGAACTCTCTTGCGCTCTCTTCCTGGAGTTAAAAGAGGACTAGGGACAATAAGGCAGGATTTAAACATTTCCATTACCGGAGGAAACCGTGTTGAAATCAAAGGTGCTCAGGACTTACGTATGCTTCCTGCCTTAGTGGAACTGGAAGCGAGCAGACAAAAAGAACTACTTAAAATAAAATATGAATTAAACCACCAGAAAGTAAAGCTGGAAGAGCTAAAGAGATATGAACTAACTCCCTTGCTCTCCACTTCTTCCTCAAAAATAATTGAAAAGACCATTAAGGACAATGGTAAAGTACTGGGAATAAAACAAAATGGATTTGCAGGATATATGGGTAGAGAATTGCAGCCAAATCATCGTCTGGGAACGGAATTCTCGTGGAGAGCCAAAGTTAAAGCAGGAGTGGGGGGAATTTTACACTCTGACGAGTTGCCTGATTATGGTATAACCCCAGAAGAGGTGGGCAGGGTTAAAAATGAGCTAAAGTGCGCCCCGAATGATGCTTTTGTACTGGTTGCGGATAAAGAAGAAAAAGCTAAAGTCGCTTTGGGAGCAATTTATGAGCGAGCTCAGGAAGTGCTCATGGGAGTTCCAAAAGAAGTAAGAAAAGCAAATCCTGATGGCACTACTTCTTATCTGCGTCCCATGCCTGGAGCAGCCCGAATGTACCCGGAAACCGACGTGCCTTTGGTCAGGCCCGATTTAAGCCGAGTAGAAGTGCCCGAAACGCTGGAAGAGAAGTTTACCCGTTATCAGAAAGAAATTGGACTAGGTAAGGATCTGGCTGAATTTGTGGCCAAGTCGGAGAGGATGCCCCTGTTTGAAGAACTAGTGAGCAAATATCCAAAGATAAAACCGGCTTTTGTGGCCGAGACCTTAACTTCCACCCTCCTGGAAATAAAAAGGAAGTATCATCAGGATCCGGAAAAATTAACCGAAGAGCATTTCCGGAAGTTGTTCCAGTACTTGGACCAAGACCAAATCCATAAAGACATCATCATTGACGTGTTGATTGATATGAGCAAAGGTACTTTTGACCTGAATAATTATGCCTCTCTCTCTACTGAAAAGATCCATAAGGTCATCAAAGAGATTGTGGGCAAGAACAAAGGAGCGCCGCTAGGAGCTTTAATGGGCTTATGCATGAAAAAGTTGGCAGGAAAAGCCTCGGGTAAAGTAATCTCTGAGACGTTGAGCAAAATATTAACCGAGGGCCATAAGTAGAAGTGACAAAAAAAGAAAAAGAGATTATGATCGCAAATGAAAAAAGAAATCTTTTTAGTCACACTTTTTTGTTTGTTTTTACCCATTCTTATTTCCCTATTTTCTTACCAAACTACCCTCTTTTTCTACCCCAAAACGGTACCT
>JACRPJ010000070.1 GCA_016213985.1 Candidatus Woesearchaeota archaeon | reverse complement strand
TGAAGTAGAAAGAGTTCTTGCCAAACAAAAAAGAGAAGAATCTGCTGCAATCGCTGCTCTAAAACGACAGGTTTCAGTATTAAAAAGTAGACTGGCTGTGGCTGGGGATAAAGATCTGCATAAGAAAGTAGAAAAGCTGTCATATCTGCTGGGGGAGTTTTTGGCCCAGCGTGCTTCTACCGAAGATATAGAACTAAGTAAGAAAATGTTGGACGAATTGGGATTGAAGACTACTTCGACTACTTCCCCTGAAAGGGTCATTACTGAGGAAACCGCTCCTGTTTATCCTGTTGATAGTTCTAAGGTTGAGCTGGTGCGCTCGCGATTAGTCGCTTTAGAGCACGAGCTGGGAATTGCTAAAGCATTAAAAAAAAGCCCTAGTCTCATATCCTCGCTTCAGGAAAAAGTAGAGTTGTTGGAAAGCAAATTAGACCAGATAGTAAATGATAGCGAGAAGCTGGCGTCTCCTCCACAGGTTCACGTCGAGATTCAGTCAGATAAAATTAAGCATGATGTTCTCTTCGGGCTACCTGCCGCTCTGGCTCCACCGTTAACCAAAAGCGCAGAAATCGAATTAGAAGCAGAATTGCCTCTTCCTCCACCCCCGAAAATGTCTAAGAAAAGATTATAAGTCTTTTCCCATCACCGTCTTCCGGCCGTTTTCTTTTGCCCGTTTGGCTGCTTCCAGCACCAATTGTTTAACTTTCTCGTCCAGTTTGCTCATAAAGTCGTTAGAAATGTTATCTACTGCCAACCCGCTCTCTTTGAGAATATCTTTGACTTGTGTTCTTACCGCAATCATAACTCAAAGCAAGGGCTGATTCTATTTAAAGTTTATGTTCTAAAGTTAGTTCTTTCCCCGGATTGTCAAAAACCACCCATCAGAGACGGGTGGCATGAAATACTGAAAGCCTAGCGAGCCATCCCGTACATGGGGGTGATTTTTGAGCACACAAGAATTCCACAAAGTAATATGTGGTTTACGAAGTAAACCACCACTCGAAGAGTGGTGGAATTCCTCGTGTTTAAATAGAAATGTTTATTAAACCTACTTGTTTTATTCTCTTACAAAAGAGGTTAAAATGCTGGTATTTGGTATTGACATTCCCTTAATTGAAGTAATATTAGTATTTGCGGTAATCATGTTTATACTTCTTATAGAAGCAATTATAATCATTTCTATTTTAGTAAGACACCTAAATAAGACCAAGAAATTAGCTGAGTTGGTAGAGAAACTTTCCGAAACGGTATTGGCTATAAAAAAAGCAGAGATTGATGAGCTGGATAAACTAAAGAAAAAATAAAGAGCATAAGAAGTAAGAAATTACTTCTTTCCGCTAGGGGCACCGGCAGCGGGCTTCTCTTCTGGTACTAGCTCGTCGATGATGCTTTTTGGAATGCCCTCTTCCATCATCTTTCCTCTGATTTTTCGGGCTTCTTTGCCTTCCATCTCTTTCACGATAGCTTTCGCCCTCGCTTCATATTCAGCACGTTTCTTCTCCATCTCTTCTTTGAGCCTTTTTTTCTCTATTTCCAAATGAGCCCTTTCTTCAGCAGTTAGCTCGGTTCTTCCTGCATTTATTTTAGCATCAAATTTTCCCTCATTGATAGCAGCCAATGCCTCTTTAGCCGGTATTCCTTCCACTAGGATGCCCATAGAAACACACGTTCCTACTACTTCTTTAATCTTGTTTTTTAATGTGCTTCCGCCTAAGCTGCTTTCTTTGATTTTAGCAATTTTAAGAACCTGCTCTAGCATTAAGTTTGCTACTTTTTCTAGTTTAGGATTTCCTGCCCCTTTCTCCACGCCGGCTTCTTTCTTTATTAAAGCAGCAACCGGTGGAGTTCCAATTTCAACGGTAAATGATTTATCAGATGAGTCGAAGAGAATCTTGACTGGAACCTGCATTCCCTTCATATCGGCAGTCTTCTGGTTGATTTCGGTGATAACTTGTCCAATATTCAATCCAGTTGGTCCTAACGCTGGTCCTAGCGGAGGAGCGGCAGTAGCTTTTCCTCCCTCAATCATTACTTCAACCACTTGCTTGGTCATAAACTTTTTACGAAAAAGTTTAATCAAAAAGAGGATGGCTTTTCTGCGAAAAGCCATTAATTTTGACTAACTTTGACATAACCTCCATTGAATATTATATTTGTTTCATAATCTTAAAGCGGTTTGGTTAAGACTTTTTCACCGAAGCCGTAGGAATCGTAAGGCGAGAAAGTTTTAACAAAACCGCAATCTTTTTAAAAGAGAAGTGTTTTTAGAATTTTTTCATAAAGATGATGGATGGATTTGTACCAAAACGTGTATTTTTTACCAAGGGTGTAGGTAGGCATAAAGATTATTTGCAATCCTTTGAGTTAGCACTGAGAGAAGCAGGTATCGAGAAATGCAACCTGGTGTGTGTTTCTAGTATTTTTCCTCCTAATTGTAAGACCATTTCCAAAGACGAGGGAATTAAAGAGTTAAAGCCGGGCCAAGTGATATTTTGTGTCATGGCCAGAAATGCTACTAACGAGCCTAACCGATTGGTCGCTTCCTCGGTGGGGGTAGCTATCCCTGCTGAAGCAGGTGTTTATGGATATCTAAGTGAGCATCATTCTTTTGGAGAAGCTCACGAGAAGGCTGGTGAATATGCTGAGGACTTAGCGGCGACGATGCTCGCCTCTACTTTAGGAGTAGAATTTAATCCCGATACTGCCTGGGACGAGCGCGAGCAGATTTACAAAATGTCCGGTAAGATCATCAAAACTCAGAATACTACCCAAACTGCCGTGGTAGACAAGAATGGTTTGTGGACGACTACGGTGGCAGTAGCAGTATTCTTGATGGATTAAGTAGAGTCAGAAGTCAGGTTTTCTTTTTCTTCTCCTCATTGAATACTCTCACCATCTGTAAATAAATATTTTCCACAATGGGAGTATATTCATGAGGTGCCACCATTAAACATACTCCTTCCCGCGAAGCGAAGATATGCGGACTCTTTTTGTGTCCCTCTTTGTGCCCCTCCTGAGGGCGGGAAAAATACAAAATAATCTTATTTCCTCCTAGTTTTGCTTCTTTTGATGGTTGGTGTTAATGTTTGCGTCTGCACTAATTCTACGCTAATTTAACACCCTATCGTTTATTAGCATCCTATTTGCGCTTATTCAACATCTCAGAACCACTTTTGGTCATTTAATAATTTCACTATCGGATAATGGCAATAGCTTATCACTATTTATAAACCTTTCGATTTATTTTTAACTCCCCGAAGAAAAATTAAATAATCCTAAGAGATTAGCCTTCTCGGATGAAACCCTTAGCCATTATTGGACTAGACCCCGGAGCAACCACTGCCGGTGCTGCTCTAGATCTCAATGGTCGGATTCTCACCGTATTCTCAGCAAAGGAACTCTCACTTTCGGAAATCATTTCTGCCTTCCTTAAAGTCTGCCAGCCCCTGATCACCGTTAGTGACAAAGCCAGGGCACCTTCTTTAGTGGAAGAATTCTCCCGGAAAATGGGAACAAAATTAGTTTCTCCGGAAGAAGACTTGGCCAGACAAGAAAAAAAAGAACTGGTTAAAACCTACTTTCCAGATAATCAAGCAGATAACCAAGAAAAAATTCTCCAAAATGCCCACGAATTTGACTGCTTGGCTTCAACCTTATTTGCTTATAAAAAATACTCGCCCCGGATTAAGAAAATCAACGATTTTATCTCCGGACACCACTTAGAGGAAAAAAGAAATGATTTTACTATTTTGGCCATCAAGGAAGAAGACTTGCCGTTCCAAGTGATTGAGGGCATCTTAACCAAGCCGATAGGAGAGAGTAGAGAGAATAAGATCATCCACCAGGTAATCACCGAGAATAAAATTACGAAAAGGGATTTTCTCTGTCTTTATTCTAGATTAAGCTCATTAGCAGATACCAATAATAGCTTCGCTAGGAAAATAACCCAACTGCAGAAAGAACTAAGCTTGCTACGAAGAACTAACCAGGTGTTGAGCAGGAAAAACTCGGATTTCAACCAGCGGGTAGATTCCTTGCTCAAGTTCAAAGAAGACCGCCTGAAGCTGCAGAGCAAAGAAATAGAAAAAACGCAGGAAGCCATCGCAGAATTAAATAAAAAGATTTCCTGGTTGTATAATTTCATTGAAAAAGTGCCGCGTTATCAAGTGCTTAAAAAATTGGATACTTTAAGCTTAACCGAATTTGAGAGTAAAAACGAGATACTTAGAATCAATGAAGGAGATATGGTACTAGTGGATAATCCCTATGTTTATTCAGAGCAGGTGGTAGAGCAGCTGGTTAAATTGAATGCAACAATTATTTCTACAGTAAACCTGGGAAAGTTTATTCGCGGGAAGTTTTCCACGGTGATTTTATCTCCGGAAGATTTGGTTATGGCTACGGAATACTTTGCCCTGGTTAAACGGGAAGTGATTAAGGGGAAATTGTCTGAGAAAGACATAATAACAGAAGTTATTCGGAAGTACCAAGAGCAAAGAAAACTGGCCCAATAAACTTTATTAAAACATTGGCACTTATTTTTTAAAATTCTTCGTTTCCCGGTATTTTACATGGACTTTCCTGCCCGAAGTGGTTTCTTGCAGCAGAATATTCTTTCCTATCTGCAACACTTTATATTTTTCTCCGTGATAATTTTACCCAGAGCCTTGGTAAGGGATTTATCCGTAAGACGCAGATCCAGGCCACCCTCTAAATGAACCTCTTTAGCGATGTGCAAGCCTATTCGGTCGATTTCTTGATACACAAAACCGATTATTTCCGGCGTCACTTCTCGCAGCTGCAGGACTGCCTCATAATATTGAGGATGCTTTCCAGCTAAGTCACGGACCATGGCTATAGAAATAGGCTGATACTATTTTAAGCTTTTGCCAAAGCGTAGAGTAGTTTCGCAACAACCCCGCAAAAGTTGACAACAATAACGAAAATGTAGGATGGTTCATTACCCTCTCTAAAATGTCAGAATTTTCCATCCAGTCTCTGGCTGGTGGAGTGAATTTTTACATCGCTATTGGGAAAATTCTGAGCACTAAGAATCACCCGAAGCAGAGCACAGATGGGGATTCCATAACGGAATCCCACCCGTCTGTGGCGGGTGGTTCTTTAGGAATATTAGTTTAAAGATATGGACGCATCGGGACTTTCCAGCAGTTATGCTATTTCGCCATGTCGTGGGGTTGAGCAAAGCGAACACCCCACTTGAGTACGTTCGCCTAGCGTAACTGGCATTTGAACCCGAGGCCTCCTCGTTGCGAACGAGGCGCTCTTTTCCGCCTGCCAGTAGCAGGTACCGGACTGAGCTATGCGCCCATTAATTTTCTAAATTATAGTTCTTATTTAAAAGATTTTAGAAAGAAATACTAGTAGAAAGAGATTTAATTGAAAGGAGATGAGAAAAGAGTGGTTTTAGCGTTAAAAGAGAATAATGGGCAAATGCTGCAGAATCAGCTAGTTCTAAAATTGAATGAATCTAAAGTCAAAGTTACCCGGATTATTTCTAGCTTAGAAAGCAAGAATTTGGTGGAAAAAGAAAGAAATGGTTTGACCAATAATATTAAGTTGAAGTAAAATTACGGCTGCCGAGATCGGCTCTGTTAAGCGTTGCATTTGTTAGAGAAGAAGAGAATTAATATTTAACGTTGGATCTTGTTAGACAACCCGACTGATGGGAAGAGAATGCGAAAAGGTTGAGCATAAATGCAATTTGATGAGTGGTCTTATTTTATTCAATCATAATGAACAAAAATAAGTAATTTTGTGCAATATTAATGAAAAGATTTATAAAGCACCAGCGATTATCACTCTCTTATGTTGTCTGAAGAAGAAATAAAAGTAATACTGGTAAGGCAGAGAGAAACCATTCTTAATAAGAAGTATGGGATAGAAAGAACAGTTTTAAAAGAAGTAGAATCTAAGATAAAGTTGCCGCATGTTGTTGTTTTAACTGGTTTAAGAAGAAGTGGTAAGTCCACGCTACTGAGGCAATTAATAAAAAAACATTATGATGATGAGGACTTTTATTACCTAAATTTTGAAGATGAGAGGTTGTTTAATTTTCCAGCAAACGAATTTAATCGTCTTTATGAAGGATTAATAAATTTATATGGAAAAAAGAAAACTTTCTTTCTGGATGAAATCCAGAACGTAGCTCATTTTGAGATATTTGTAAGAAGATTATATGAAGAAGGATTTAAATTTTTTATAACTGGCTCGAGCGCAACGCTATTAAGCAGGGAATTGGGAACAAAACTCACTGGAAGACATGTGGATATCGTTGTCAGGCCTTTCTCATTTTTGGAAGTTCTGGCATTAAAAGGGGTTAAGATAAACAAAGAGGATATTTACAAAACAGAGACAAAAGTGAAAGTTAAAAAATATTTTGAAGAGTATTTAATAAAAGGTGGTATGCCTGAGTATTTGATTTATAATGATCCAGAGCTGTTAACTAGAATTTATGAAGATACAATTATCAAAGATATAGCCGTTAGATATAAAGTAAACAATGTGGCTGTCCTAAGGGAGTTATATTCTCATTTAATATATAATTTTGCTAATAAGTTTAGTTATAATTCTCTTAAGAAAGCTATTAGCATAAGTAGCGTTAACACTATTAAAAAATTTATCTCCTATCTTGAAGAAACTTATTTTGCCAAGACAATAAATAAATTTGATTACTCATACAAGAAACAGATAATAAATGACAAAAAATTTTATGTTTTAGATAATGGATTTATTGGAGTTCTTTCTAAAAAAATCACTAAAGACTGTGGATGGCTAT
>JACRPJ010000082.1 GCA_016213985.1 Candidatus Woesearchaeota archaeon | reverse complement strand
ACTCATCATCAAATCAGAGTAGTGCATTCAATTCATCAACAGCATGTCAATATGGTGACATTCGCCTATTCCCCGAGTACCAAAGACAAATTATTAAAACCATTTACGAATTTCTTCGCCTTGTTTGGATGTAAATTAAAAAGTTTTAATTTCAAGACTTCTTTGAAATTATCAAATCCACTTATTGCAATATAAAAATCATATTCAGCATCAGATGGTTTTATACCTTCTTTAATTAAGAGCTGTCGAATAAATTGCTGTTCATTTTTATCAGCAGAAGAAATTCTCAATTCTCTTAATTTATTGTTCACAAGTTTTACTGAACCTTCACCAGCAATTATTCCTTTTAGGAATTCGTTTCTGATTAACGTATTTCTTAAACTAAGTTCCTTGATTTTCTTTAGTAGATTATCAATAATGTCTTTCACTATTACACTTGAGTAAATTACTTCCAGTCTTCCAGATTTTGATGGTCTATCTCTGTTTCTTTCATAGTTTAATTTTGATGGCATCATTTCTGTTTTAATAAAGTTCTCAATCGATATTCCTGTGATCTCTGACCAATATTTCTTTAAGTCGTTATCAGAAATATCAGTATTATATACTTTGACTCTTGCTTTGATTTTATTTTTAGTGATTCCAAGTAATTCAAATAATTTCATACCTTCTTTAATCACTACTGGTTCGCTGTTTACAAAGTTCGACAATCTTCTTAACTTAGATTTGTTACCTTCCGCGTAATAAATTCCTAATGATCTTGCTAATTCGGCTGTTATTTCGATGCATCTTGGTAAAGTTACAGTGTTCGAATCTGATCCACCTTGTTTTCTGCTTAAATATTTTAAGCTAATTTTATTTCCAGTAATTCCAATTTCTACTTGCTCATGTTTTGGGATTAACTCTAAGGTTTTTATTTTCATTTTAATCACTTTTTGTTTTCACTTGTAATTATGGTTTTGTGAAGCAGGCATATCTGATTTTAGTCGAAAGACGACCTTATAAAGGGAAAATCAGAATATACAATATGGTGACATTCGCCTACTAGGGATTCCGGCTTCATGAAGGCGAGTTACAGCCTTCAATCTGAACTGAGCGTGCTTTTAGGGGATTCGCTCCTTCTTTCGAAGTTGCATCCCATTGTGGCACGCATTGTGCGTCGCGTGTAGCCCAGGAGATTTGGAGCATACAGACCTACCGTCGCCCACACCTTCCTCTGATTTATCATCAGCGGTCTCCTATGAGTGCACCCTATCCGAAGATAGAGTTTGCAACATAGAATGTGGGTCTCGCTCGTTAACCGACTTAACGGCACGCCTCACGGTACGAGCTGGCGATGGCCATGCACTACCTCTCGACTTGTCTGGTAAGCCCTTCAGACTGACCATCATCCTGTCGTCGCCCCTGGTAAGATTCCCGGCGTTTAATCCAATTGAACCGCAACGCCCACCCCTTGTGTGATCGCCCGCCAATTCCCTTAAGTTTCACCCTTGCGAGTGTATTAGGGGAAGATCGCACCACTTAATATATCAATTTCTTTAGTATCTGTGCGACCTTCTCTCCCCAGGCGGCCCATTTAACACCTACGCTCCGGCACTGCAAACCCCCAAGAGGTCTGCAACACCAAGTGGGCATCGTTTACAGCTAGGACTACCGGGGTTTTTAGTGAGAAGAAAAGATATTAATCTCGTAATTCTTATTTTGTTTAATGTTAGAATTGACAATGTTAAAGGTAATTGGTTATTATCTCATTATTGAAGCTATTGGTTCGATGTTATTTTACGCTGCTCATAGTGGAGGAATTTTGTCTCAGCTTTTTCGTCTGATTAGAATCATTTTAGGTTTTATACTAGTTCTATCCTAACTTCTCTTCTCATATCTAATCCCGATTGCTCCCCTAGCTTTCATCCCTCACCGTCAGACCCGTTCCAGGTAGACGCCTTCGCCACTGGTGATCCTCTAGGAATTATAGGATTTAACCCCTACTCCTAGAGTATCTCTACCCTCTCCCGGTCTCGAGTCTAACAGTAATCCCAGCAAGCCTTACAGTTTGCTGTAAGATTTCACCAGGAACTTGTTAAACCGGCTACGGATGCTTTAGACCAAATAATCGTGACCATCACTCGGGCTGCGGGTATTACCGCGGTGGCTGGCACCCGTCTTACCCAGCCCTTATTCACCCACCCGTTTTCAGTGGGCAAAAGAATCTACAATGTAGACTCACTCCAGATTCCCTTGTCGCACGTTAATGCATGGCAAAGTTTTCTCGCCTGCTGCGTCTCGTAAGACCTGGACTCATGTCTCAGAGTCCAATCGGAGATAGTTAGTTTATGGGCTAGACTCTTTTTTGTTACTTTACAGCCATTTAGGAAGCTTATTAACTCTCGAAACTTAATCAAATTTTCTTTTCCTTTTATTCTTATGTCATTTACAACACTTTTAGCATTAATTCCTAGATCGATTAAAAGTTGTTTTATTTGATTATGTATCATTGGGTGACAACATTTAATTGATATCCACCTATTTATTGCCCACCATTTTCTTTGTTTATCTATAGCTAGTATGACACTTCCTTCTGCGGATGCAAATATTTTAAGAAAATTCTGTTTTATTTCATTATTTCCTTCCATTACCTCATCAGGTATTTGTGCTTCTGTAGCTACTCCATTTATTGGCCTAGTTCGGAATGTCTTTACTAAGCTTAACAATCTCTTTGCTTCCTCTTGAGATATTACTATATCCATTCTGAAACTTTTTGAATGCTCTAAGTTTCTATGTCGCTCTACGATTTTCGATGTTCTTCCAAATATATTTTTACAAGTTCTTTGAAATTCTTCACACAGAGGTTTACTTACAACTTCTAGGCTTATTCTGTGGTTTACACTATTTTTCGATTTTTTTAAATTCATCGAACCATCAGATAGTAAGAAAGCTATCAGATTTGATACTTCTTGATTCATCGGTTCTCTTACGTCATTCATTTTTATCACTTAATTTCTATATGTTATATTAGTGTTACTAATATATAAAGTTTTCTCCGCCCAAAGTCTCCGGGCTCTTACTTCCATAACCCGTACTGATTATCGCTTTGTTGGTTTTATAAATTAAATTCTTTACACCAACAACAGGCTAATCAGACACAATCCCATCCTACACCGCCGTAGCTTTGGAAATAGACTCATTCCAGAAATCTATTTCTATGGGATATTGAGCTCAGTTTCCCGAGTTTATCTCCCAGTATAGGGTAGGTTGATTGTGCATTACGGAGCAGTTCGCCGAGGTCTTTCACCTCTCAGCTCGCATGGCTTAATAGAATCCGGATAGCGATGGTCGCTGGCGGGATCAACCAGAATCTTGGTTCTACCTCTAGGTTTCATCAATCAACCTACCTTGATCGTTATTCAAGATTGAACTATACCGTGAACTAGAATGAGACTTTCACACTTGGCATTTCGTGCCGCCGTCAAGTCTAAACGCCAAGTTCACGAGGTAATTAAAGATATTGTTCGAGGATGTATTTAAAGATT
The DNA here is from genome assembly GCA_016213985.1 of Candidatus Woesearchaeota archaeon. Lineage (GTDB taxonomy): Archaea > Nanobdellota > Nanobdellia > Woesearchaeales > GW2011-AR9 > JACRPH01. The sequence continues at coordinate 1,301 of JACRPJ010000082.1, read as the reverse complement.
TGTTATAACCTATAATCTTTCAAAATCCTACAAAAGTTTTCCAGGAAACCTTTTCTGTTAAGTTGAAGATTATTGTGGATTATATGTTCGCGATAACAAGGATACTAATTCTACAACTTAATTTATATACTTTAGTATAGAAATCTTTAAATTCTAGTAATGCCAAGATAATGTATAGAAATTATAATAGTGATAAAAGTGGATAAAGAAAATTTAAGCATAAAACTATCAAGAGAATTGGCATACTGGGTAGGAGTAGTTCAAAGCGATGGTAGCTTTAAGCGTTATTTTAATAAGAAAACGGGATATCAAGGCTTCCATATTTCTCTTAATGTTTCTGAAAAATCCTTACTTATGCAATTGAAATTCAAAGAAATATCAGAAAAATTATTCAAAACAGTTGCTAAAAATTACAAAGAGAGGAGTGGAAATAGATACGATTACAAATTCTCAGTTATACGATTGTTACCACTTTTTAAAAAATTAGATATAAGATTCGGAGATCCACCAAGGCCCCCTGTTTGGTGCCTAAATTCTAATAAATTATTCGGTGCTTATTTAGCAGGAATTATTGATGGTGACGGAACTGTAAAAATTCATGGGAAAAAATATCCACAATGCCATATTAAAATAACAAGTGGAAATAGACAAGACGAATTGAAAATGGCTATTAGTACTATGTTAAAATGTTGGGTTGGAGTTTATCCAGGAGAAAAAACAAACATGTTAAATGGTAAAATAATTAAAGGTAAGTACGTTGACTTAGAATTTTATTGTTCTAAAAAGAATTTCAAATATTTTATAAATTTCATTATCCCGTATTTAGCTTTAGAATACAAAAGGGCGAGATTGACAAATTTCATTAATAAGCGATTTCTTGAAAAGGAAGGCCCGAAGCGGGAATTTCAGGTTTTTGCCTTTTGAACCCGCGTCAAGGGCTCCACAGGCCCCTACTCTACCAAGCTAAGCTATTCGGGCCATGAATTACAATAAACATTAATTCTCTTACTTAAATTTAATTCTGTTAGAAAAAGATTATTGAAGCATAGATTCTATAACATAGTAGCCTGCAGCCTTACCTCTCGTAACTCTTTTAACAATTTTTTTATTAACAAGGTTCAATAACACGTTAGAAGCAAGACCCTTAGGCATCATTGCTTCCTTAGCTATATGGTCTGCAGTTTTTAATTTTTCCTCTGATATTGCACGTAATTCTTTCATCGCTTCTACGACTTTCTTCTCATCATCTGTTAGTTCTATCATCAGTTCACCTCTGAGTTTTTCTGATAATAGTTGGGATT
>JACRPJ010000081.1 GCA_016213985.1 Candidatus Woesearchaeota archaeon | reverse complement strand
TAATTATGGGGATGCGCGGGATTTTGTCGCTACTTTTACCGTAAGTGATGGAGAAGCCGAGGTCAAGGCTAGGGTGGAAATACAGGTGTTGCATACTAATCAGGCTCCGATAATCGCAAAAACCTTCTCCGGGGAGAAAATGGTCAGAATTAAGGAAAATGAGATTCTAAAATATTCTTTCTCTGCCAAAGATCCAGACGGTGATAAATTAACCTACGAGTGGAAGCTGGATAATCATACTTTAGGGTATGATGGCTCTGGAGAGCATTACTTTGATTTTCACTCTGCGGGGGACCACCGGTTAGAAGCAGCAGCAGGGGATGGCGAAAAGTATGTGTTTAAAGACTGGATCATTCGAGTAGATAATGTTAAACGGAGTCCAGAAGTTTTATTACCTCCTCTTACCGTAAAAGAGGGAGATAAAGTGGGGTTGGAACTTCCCACCAAAGATGAAGATGATGATGCTCTTACCTATACTTTTGTAGGCGCTCCCTTTGACACCCAGGGTGAATGGCAGACTGATTATGATGATGCCGGGATTTATAATGTGCTAGTCGGTGCCCATAATGGCCAGTTCACTTATTGGAAAGAGACGAAGTTAACTGTATTGGACGTAGATAGAACTCCCTCATGGGTTGATTTACCCGGCACTATTAATATAAACGAGGGAGAATTATTGAAGTTAGATTTAAATACGGTCGACCCCGATGGGGATAAGGTTAAAGTAACTATTGGGGGCCTCCCTGAGGGGGCAACATTTATTAATGATACTTTAGCATGGACCCCTTCTTATGATACCATAGTTAGAACCGTTAATTTTGTGGGAAATTTCCTGAATGCTCTGCGTTTGGAACGCTTTTTCTTATCGTCTGAAGAATTTCCATTGAACGTTACCGCTTGCGGAAAGGTGTTGTGCACTTCGCGTCTAGTTACGGTTAAGGTACATAATCAGAATCGTGCGCCCGAGTTTGTGCATGCAGGAGATATAGAAGATATCACGGTAAAAGAAACTGAGTTAGCCAGGGTTAATCTTAAGGCAGTAGATCCTGATGGAGACGTTGTGCGATATTATTATACTTCCCCTTTAGGCAGAAGAAGCGGAAAATGGAACCCCACTTATGGTGACAAAGGTAGTTACGAAATTTATGTTACTGCTACTGATGGTTACTTTGGAAATACCCTTCCATTAAAATTAAACGTGCTTAAGAATGAGCGCGCTCCTACGCTAACAGTTAGGGATAGTAGCATTAAAGTAAATGAGGGCCAGCAGTTCATGTTTAAAGTGAGTACTTCTGATCCTGATGGAGATAACCTTACCCTGAGACTGGATAATATTCCTCCGGGAGCCTCGTTTAAAGAAGGGGTATTTCTGTGGACTCCGGGCTATGATATAGTTAAGAACAAAACCGAGGGCTGGTGGAATAATTTAGTGGGTGGAGAGGGGTATTTCAACCGGAAGTTCAGTACCGATAAGACGGTATTGTGGCTAAGCTTTGCGGCTTCGGACGGAGCGATGGAGACGGTGCATCCGGTAAAAGTTACGGTTAAAAATGTTAATCATGCTCCTGAAATCATTGATTATCTGCCTATAGGAGAGAGCACGGTGCAGGTGGGCAAGCCGGTCATTTTCCATGTGGCAGCTAAGGATTCCGATGGAGATAAGTTAAATTACCAATGGGAATTTAGTGGATTGGGTGAAAAAGACCTAATTGGTACAGATACATTGGAAAGAACTTTTACTTCTGTCGGGGAAAAGAAAGTTAAAGTTGAAGTAAGCGATGGGAGAGATGAAGTGGAACGAGAGTGGAAAGTAACAATTGTGGGTGAACCTGTAGTTGCGAGTGAGCCTGTTTTAAAGCAGGGTGAAGAAGAGCCGTTTACCATTAAAGTGTATGTGATTAGCCAGGGAAATAAAATAGTGGTGAGCTAAATCATGGAAATAAGTTCAGATGACTTACTCAAGCTAAATGAAGGGATTAAAGCTAATCCAGGGGAATTGATTTGGAAGAGTTATTAAAGTAGCCAGTTCTTATGTTCACCAGCCCAGTTAATTTAATATAACTCCACTTTTTACTTCTTTGTTATGCTGGATGAGACGCAACGCTTGGCTCTGGAAACATTGGAGATGAACAAGCAGGCCATAATCTTTGCTCCCAGCCGTGCCAGCGCAGAAAAGACTGCCGAAGATTTATCTCTATTAACCAATTTTAATTTTCTTGAGCTGGAGAAAGCGGTTCTACATGCTCTCTCTGCTCCAACCAAACAATGCCGGAGACTTTCTCATTGTATTAAGAAAGGAGTTGCGTTTCATCACTCCGGTCTGACCGGCGAGCAACGGGACTTAATTGAGAAAGAGTTCCGGAAAGGAACAGTTAAAATTATTTGTGCTACTCCTACTTTAGCTGCCGGTGTTTCCACGCCTGCTTTTCGGGTGATTATTAAGTCTCTCAAGCGCTTCAATGAGAATTGGGGCATGGAATGGATCCCGGTGCTGGAATACTTACAGATGTCCGGGCGGGCCGGAAGGCCAGAGTTTGAGAACTGGGGAGAAGCCATTGTTATCGCTAAAGATAAACCTGAAAAAGAAGAAATTCACCAACGCTATATTTGTGGCCTACCTGATGAGATTGACTCCAAATTAGCAGTTGAACCGGTATTACGGACTTATTTGTTGTCATTAATTGCTTCGGGAATAATTAATGACCTTAAATCATTGAAAGATTTCTTTAAGAACACTTTCTGGGCCTACCAGTTCCAAGATATGCCTAAACTAGAAAGCATTATGGAAAAGATGCTTCAGCTGCTGGAAGCGTGGCAATTTGTGGAAGTGCAAGGCACTCCGCAATCCGGACTGCATAATGAGGAATTCATTGC
>JACRPJ010000076.1 GCA_016213985.1 Candidatus Woesearchaeota archaeon | reverse complement strand
TTATCTACACTTCCTTATTCTCCTGGTAACCAAACTAATTTAAAAGAGCAAAAAGAATTGCTAACCAAAGGGCTGGAACGCATCGTAGAAAGTTACAACAAAAATATTACTAACGGCAGAACAGTTATTCCTCCTCTTAACTCTAAAGAGGTTGATAACATATGTAATTATATGAGCGAGCATGTTTTTCCTATTTATCCTGGAAGCGAGGAGAAGGTGATTAATTCTTTCTCTTCTCAGGTCGAGAAAATTTTAAAAAGTCATGGCGAAATAGCAAAGGTTTATGCCGAGCAGTTGCCCATAGTTTATTCTCTTCTTTCTCCGGAATACGCTGAGAGGTGGGTAAGTGTTGGTTTGAAAGAAGCTCTATTCCCTCAACAACAGGAAGATTATTTCCTATTGAAACAGTCTGGCTTGTTGGGTATTGTTACTTTAAGGGCAGAAGAGCTTAAAGATTACAAAAAAAAGTTGGAAGAGGCAGCGAAAAGCGTTGACGAGGCGGAAAGTGGGGTAATTTCTTATATAGAAAGATCAGTTAAATTGGAAGCAGAGATAAAAGAATCTAATCGCAAGCTGGAAGAAGCTGAGGATAAGTTAAGGGAGTACGCGATAAGTGCGAATAAGTGCGATAAAGAGATACAACTTAAACTAAAAGAAGCTACTGAAGATTTTGATGAGATAGTTGAGGAGAAAGAAAGTAAGATTACTTCGTTGGAGTCTAAACTGCAAGAGGCTGTAGGGAAATCAGAAGAGGCTCAAAAGGAGTGCCAAAAGTACCAAAGTCAATTTAATGAAGCCGGCAAAAAGATAGAGCAGTATCAGAAAGAGATAGAGCAATACAAAAACGTGCCTGCAGAGCAGAGAGCAAAACTTACCGAAGATGAAAATAAAGTGCTTAAGGATAAGAATAAGTCATTCAAAAAGAAAGCTTGGCTTTTCGGAGCGCTAGCTACTCTCGTATTCGGAATTGGAGGTTATTTGATTGGAGATCATTTGAGTAGTAAAGACCATCAGAAGAGCGGCTACACTCAGGCAGTACAAGAATTGTCTCAGAAGCATTATGTTGCTGATACGATGAGTGGAGTTTCTAACCAGAGAGAGTGGTATAATCTTAAATCTAATATTTGTAATAATTTTGATCCTTTCTTGATATGTACTGATGCTCTTTCGGCTTGTGATACAATAAAGAAAGACCAAGAAAAGTCGTTAAGTTTAACCCAGAAGACTCTCTCCGGAAAAGAGAAAGAATTAGATTCCTGTGGTAAGGATAAATCTCTTCTTGGGGATAATCTCCGTAAATGCGAAGAAAAATACCAAACAGAGTTTGGTACTGCCACTACTACTCTCACTAAGTGTCCAAAAGCCAAAGTAATCTTTAAGAAGGAAACGGTAGAAAAAACCATTCCTGGCCCTTATATACTCAAACATGAATAATTGAGGTAACCACAACATGACATCATTAAAAAAGTTATCACTAGCTTTTTTGCTAGGTATTAATATTGGTTGTACTCCAATCCTGTCGCGAGTCAAGACGGAACTACCACCTCTCGAAATGAAGATAATAACTTATGCTTCTCCATTGGATGGGGCTGCTGTTTACTTGACCGCAGAGCAGTTTAAAGCTCCCGAAGTTCAAAAATATTTTACCCAGAAGGTTACTCAGACTAATGCTGATTATTTCAGCTCCAATTCTAAAGACGGAAGAAAAGAAGATTGGGACGCCAGGATGAAATTGATTAATGAGGGGGCGGCAATAGTAGTAGAGCCAACGGAAAAAGGGCTGATTGCTTGCTTGGAAGGTTACGTCCAGGTAATGGATAAAAATAATCAGAGAAACCTTTTAGTTGATGGAAAGTGCGATCCGGCAGAAAGAATTCCGAATTATAGCGTGCCGAAAAGTGAGAAAGGAATCGCTGAAGCTAACTATCTTTTTCCCTTTGCTCAAGTCTTGACCGTGAATAAGTTGGAAGACCTGGAAAAAGTGAATAATGCTTTATTGTATCAACCGTTGAAGAGGGATAAAAAATGAATAAATTAAAATTAGGTTTGGTAGCTTTTGGATTGGCAGCCTTATTCTCTCAACCGCTTCGCGCTCAGGAGAAAGCTCAGGATAAACAGAATTCGGAGAAGCATGAGATAGCTCCAGTGGCGGTCCAATCCGGCGAAGCAAAAGTGACTCAGCAGATATACGTTGCAGGGGACGGAACTAAAACAATATTAACTGATGCTAATAGAGATACAGTTATGGAAAACATTCGCAAATCTATTTTTGAAGAGGTAAAGAAAGCTACTGCCAGTGCTCGTTCTCAGGATATGGAGCAGTTTCTAACTATATATCGTAAGACCGACGAGGCTAAACAGTTACTGGTGGCTCCTCAATCGGATGGGTTTTCGGTGTGCTTAGACCATAATACCAATAAAGTTTGCGACGGAAATGAGCTTTGGTTAGTTAATCCCAGCGATGGAAGCACTACTTTTAAAAAATTTGGGAAGATAATTACCCAGGTTATACCTGCCGTACCCGGGGAAATCAACTATCAGATTACGGATACTACCAACCTCCCGGTTAAAGAGAACGAAAAACTAGAAGATAAATTAGGAGAGCATTATGCTAAGAAAAAAGGCGTAACTTACCGTTTAGGTGCTGGCTACGTGCAATTATTGGGCACAGAAGGTTTGAACACCTCCAGTAATTTATTTGGAGGGAAAGTTTATTTTGCGATTCAGCTCGCGAATAATAGCTGGTATTATGGAGGGGAGTTATTGCTCTTGAAGAATTCTGAGAGCAACCCAGAACCAGTAACCCAAGCAGCAACAAAAGGCCCTCTTGCAGACAGCTTGAAACTGCAAGGTTCACGTAATTATTCTAACGCCGTCCGAAGTATTGGTGGGGGAGCAATTATTGGCAATCCTGCTTTGTTCGCCAAGTGGTTAGGTTTGGAATTAGGAGTAGGAATTACTACTGATTTGTTTACCAAAAAGATGTTAGAAAACTCAGCCCACTATATCAATGGTAATTTATTAGAGGGGACGGATATTTCCAATGCTACTTCAGACACATCCTCACAGCTCAACGGATATCTAAAGATAGGCTTACCTGTTAAAATCTATGGCTCATTATGCGGCTCCCTCGAAGGCGGCTTTAGAACCAACCTTCGTAACCGTCTTGATGGATTGCTTGGAATTGGGTTAGGTTATTGCCAGCCAGCTCAGAAATAAGAGGTTAGTAAACCATGAAAACTTTCCTAAAAAAATTATCAATATTATTTTTGGTTTTTGTTATTATGCTCTCTGGTGCTTTAGCTCAAATTAACTGGGTCAAAGAAGCAAATGGTACTGTTCTTTTAGCCTGGGATGATGGAAGTAAAAGTAAAACCATCACTGCTGGAGAGATTGCCACTTTTTATACGGGTTATTTCGGCTCAACTTATAGCGATACCATTCATATGGCTGTTTTTACTGACGATAAAAATAGCGGAAAAGCAGTTAGTGTGATTGAGAAGGACATCGATGTAAGCTCCGAACTTGGTTACGAGGAAGTTACTCTGACTTCACAGGAATATATTCAAGATGGAGATTATATTATTCAAGATGGAGATTATATTATAGTCGTTAAATTGTCTGATGGAAATAGCCAGCTCGAAGACCACAGCTTAATTCTATCAGTAAAAAAAGTTGCTTGTTCTGATTCTGATAATGATGGGGTTTGCGATAAGGATGATAATTGTCCCGCCCAAGCTGGTCCGAAAGAGAATAATGGTTGTCCTGTGGCTCAGCCAGCCAATGACATTCCTAGTTATAGTTTAGATCCAAAAGCGGATGACTTTGTATACATTCCTTTTGTTTTAGTGTTCCCTGTTTATATTAGGAACGTAGAAGAAACCATAAAGATTACGGCGATAGGCTCGGACGCGGATAATGATAAGTTAACTTTTAAGATCAGCCCTACTTTAGGGAAGGAAAATGAGTTTCCTGCTTGGCTTTCTTTAACTAATAATAAAGATAACACTGCTACCCTGGCGGGAAAAGCTACTGCGGGAGGAGAATATGTTATATCTTTAAGTGTTAGTGATGGTAAAGATACTTTTTCCTGGCCGGTAATCTTTAGAATCAATAGCCCTCCGGCCATGAACGACTTTATTGTACCTAGCGTTTATGAAGGAAGCAGTACTTCCTTTATTGTTTCAGCTGCTGATGCTAACGGAGATAAATTAACTTACTATGCTAGGGAAAAGTGTAATGATGATATTTTCTGTGTGCTTAAGCATCTCTTCCTAGGAACGGTTTTGCCTGATGCTTCCACTTTTGACCAAAGCACTGGTATGTTTACTTTAAGTCCGGATTATGATTATGTGTCTCATCCTGCTACAGAGAGAGACATCGTCGTTGAGTTCCGCGCTTTCGACGGCAAGTTGTACTCTGCTTGGAAAGAGGTAACAATTAAAGTTCATGATGTGAATCGTGGCCCCATTATCACCACTATGATGCTTCCCAGTAAGGTTGTAGCAGGAGCGGAAGCTTCTTTTAGTTCCGAGGCCACTGATGCTGATGGGGATAAGCTAACTTATAGTTGGGACTTTGGAGAAGGAAATAAGGTGATATTTGAGCAAAATCCAGCTTATACTTATAGTAAAGAAGGGGAGTATGCTATAACTTTAGAGGTAAAAGACGATTTCAACGGAAAAGATGCTAAAAGCATGAACGTCATGGTAGGAACAGTTCCTCCCATAGAAGTATTAGGCTGTACCGACCCTAAGGCCAATAATTACGATCCTAAAGCTACCCAAGATGATGGCAGTTGTGAGTATCCGGAGTATCCGGCTTTTTTTACTATAATCTCCAATCCACCTACTTTAGCAGCAGTCAATGAGTTGTACACTTACCAATTAGTCCTTGCTGGTGAAGGGAAGCAGAATCCAAAGAGTTATTCCTTAGCTCAAGCTCCGCCGGGCATGACCCTAAGCAAAGACGGATTAGTAGAATGGACTCCTGATAAAGAGGGTAAAGCATTAGTAACTATAGTAGTTACTGACGGGATTACCACCGTAACTCAGAAGTATACTATTACAGTAAGAGATCAATTAGCTAGTATTAAGTTAGCCACAGTGCACCTAGAGTCAGAACTGGTATTTCCAGGAGATTATGTCTTGCTTAATATTAAGTTAGTTAATAACGGTAACAAGAATTTAGAAGAGGTAAGCGTAAAAGCTCTGATTTACGATTTAGGGATTAAACACTCCAGCAAAGAGTTTACTCTCAATTCGGGAGAGACCCAAAATATTAAGATGTACTTGGGAATCCCCTACGAGGCTCTGTCAGGAGAATATTTGGTAGAGGTTATGGTAAGCAATGAGGATTATCACGACGTTACTTATAGGCAGCTAACGGTTAAATAGCGTGAGGATGTTTTACTGCATTAATTAACTACATCAAAATAAATAAACCATGTAGTTACTTTAGAATGCTAAAGAATCGAAAGATTTAAATATAACTAACCCTAATAAACCTTAAAAATTTGGAGGAAGAAATAAAATGAAAAAGTTATTATGGAGTTTACTGGTTTTGTTTGTAGTAAGCTTACTGACCGTGTCCTTGGTTAGTGCTTTGGACGACACCAACTTGGCTTGGGGAACCACCAAGGTTAACGGGGATGTCGTAAATGATGGAGATACCCTAGCAATAGAGGAAGGGCAGACTCTGGATATCCGCTTAGGATTGATTGCGCAGGATAAGTCTGGTGCAAGCGATATCGAAGTAGAAGCTGAAATTGCCGGATATGAATATTCGGATTATGAGGATTTAGAAGATTCTACTCATCTATTCGACCTGGCTGCTGGTACTACTAAATACGTTTCTTTAAGTGTGGCTCTGCCCCAAAAACTGGATAAGGATGTATACTGGCTGAGATTACGAGTGCTGGATAAGAATACTCTTGCTTTAGAGAAGAATATCAAGCTGGCAGTTGAGCCAACCAGGCACGGAATTGATGTCTCTGATGTGGCATTGTCTCCGGGGGCTACGATAAAAGCGGGTCGCTCGTTATTGGCGACGGTGCAGTTGCAGAATTACGGGGATAAGGATGAAAAAAATGTTAAAGTTACGGTGGCTATTCCTGAACTGGGAGTAAGTGCCAGTGAGTTTGTGGACGTGGTAAAAACCGATGACCACAATGTTGACTATGAAGATGTTCCGGAAATGTTCTTGCCCATACCAGCAAATGCTGCTGAGGGTGAATATGAAGTAAAAGTAATTGCTAAATATGACGAGTATGAGACCGTAGCTAAGACTTTTAAGATCAAAGTTCTGGCTAATGAGATGTTCCAACCGGCGGAAAAGTTGGTGCTAGCGGTTGGGCCGGAAAAGCAGACCGTTGCTGCTGGTACCACTGCTACTTATGCAGTAGCTTTGACCAATGCTGGAAGCACTTCCAAAGCGTACTTATTGGAAGCCACTGCTGGAAGCGACTGGGCTACCATTTCTTTGAGTGACAGCCTAGTGGTGCTTGAGCCTGGCAAAAACAAAGTTGTATATGTGGATGTCAAAGTTGATCCAAAAGCAGTTGCAGGAGATCACGTTGCTTCACTAGCTATTAAGTCGGGTAGCGAGACTTTGCAGAACGTCGCTTTCAAAACCACGGTTACTGGTGCGCCTGCTGCCGCCGATGCTAACTTCAGCCTAAGAAATGGTTTGGAGATTGCTTTGATCGTGTTGGTAGTCGTTTTAGTCATCGTGGGCCTGATTGTAGGCTTTAGCCGGCTAAAGAAGGACGACAGTGAAGAGGGAAAGAATTACTATTAAGTGATTCGATTCTTCCTCCCAATTTTTTGTTTTTTTTAGTTTCTTGTTTTTCTGCGATTTTATTTTGGTAAATTTTTTATATATGCTTTTTGTTTAGGATTAGTAGGCTTGATATGAACATCTCCATCATCGGTGCTGGACCAATAGGGTGCTATTGCGGCTATTTGTTAGCAAAAGCTGGACAGAGGATAGATATTTATGAGGAGCATGCTGAGATAGGCCTGCCGATACAATGCACCGGTTTATTGACCTCCGACTTTGATCAGTTTGGGCTGCCTAAAGAGTCGTTTTTAGTCAATACTTTTGGTGAAATTGAGATTAACTCTCCAAATAAGCAGTTAACTATTAAACAAAAGGAGTATCTCATTGATCGGTCTAAGTTTGATGGCTTCCTGGCAGAGCTGGCAAAAAAAGCGGGGGCAAAGATTTACTTACAGCATGCTTTTGCAAGAAAGGAAAATGAGGGTTTGGTCATTAAAGACACTAAGAACGATAAGGAGATTGCTGTTACTCCTGATGCGGTAATTGCTGCGGATGGTCCCCTTTCCAAAACAGCACATGCCTTTGGCTTGTATCCTGCTGACAGAGTTAGTTATCAAGGAGTTCAGGCGGTAGTGGAAGGAAAATTTGATTTGAATAAGTATCAGACCTTCTTTGGTAATAAGGTTTGTCCGGATTTGTTTGCTTGGATTGTGCCAGAGTCTAGGAGCAGAGCGAGAGTAGGGTTGGCATCCACCAAAGATGCCCGGAAACTGTTTGATCAGTTTGTCCTGGAGCGGGATTTTAAAATCCTGGAAATACAAGCAGGAATGATTCCATTATATCATCCTAAACAGAAATTACAGGGAGGAAATTGTTATTTAGCGGGAGATGCTTCAGGATTCATTAAAGCGACGACTCTGGGTGGCTTAGTTCCCGGGCTGAAGCAGGCAGAGCTTCTGGCGAATTCCATCATTGAAAGTAAGAATTATGAGAAAGAAGTTAAACAGTTAAGGAAAAAGATGAATTTCCACTTAAGATTGAGAAAGATTTTTAATAAATTTTCGGATGAGGATTGGGATAAGTTATTATCTTTGCTTAACCGGCCCAAAATTCAGAGACTGCTGGAGAGGTATACTCGGGAGAACCCTCTGCCGCTGGTGGTTAAGGCTTTAATAACAGAACCAAAGTTATGGTATTTTAGTAAATTTTTGTTTTAAAGTTTTTTACTTTCTCTGTTTATGTACAGGTCAAATTTGCTTTCCTCTTTTTTAGTCTCTGTTATATTCAATTCAGAAAGAACTTTTAATTTAGAAGGGGGTTTGGAATTTATATACCAGCGTATATTTTAGCTTCTATCCCCCACACTTTTTTAGATAATTCTGGGTCTCGAAATTTTAGAGAGTATTTATCAATCTTAGAGTAGTATTGATCTAGTTTACCATGATCTACCCTCGTTCCGCCATGTTGGATATAATCTATATAATCAAATCAATAATCAAATTCTCCATAGTCTACATATACGCCAACTCTCCATTTATTTGATGTATCAAAGTTGAACACTCCATTCTCTATTTCAATTGCTTCGGCAGAAGCAACTCTGTCCAATATGAGGGTTACTTTGCCGGATTCTATACTTTTAAGTAAATTTAAAAGTTGTTCTTCGGTTGGTCTTTTCATACTATTTAGGGTTCATATGAAGTTTATAAAACTTCTTCCTTTTCGTAATACTTCAGTATTGTGAAGCAAAGTCGTCGTCTTGGCCAAGAGGTTAATTTTGTTAAGCCATAGTACAGGAACAGATACGAAAATTATCGGTGTCTAGAGAGCAATATTCTGACTATAAAACAGCTAATTTTCGTCAAAATTAACGGCCCAAGACGACTTTGCTGGACTTCGGGATAGTGAAGTATTACCCCTTTTCTTTTAAACTATCTATAACTATTTATTACTTTGATATATTCCTTATCCAATCCCCCTAGCCTGAAAATAATCACTTCTTTGATGCCTGCTTCTCTCGCTAATTGTAAATCCTGCTGTAGTTGTTCTGGAGGTAGAAGTGGCTCGTTCCCATTTGCTCCCGGAGCAATTATGCCCAGGGCAATTAAATAATTCTCTCCAAATTCCTCCTTTCCTCGCTTTAGTTCTTGGGTAATGAACTCTCTATTAAAATGATGCAGAGAATGGTAGAGCATCTTAATGATCTTTGCTTTTTTATTTTTATAGTGTAAACCCAAGAATTGTAGAACCTTCTCTTTTCTTTTTCCCTCTGGATAATATTCAGCGAGGTAAACATTTCCGACGTGTTCTTTAATGAACTTTTTTATTAGTGATTTATTAATTGGAAAATTCTGAAATTGAGTAATGTAATTCCTAGGGTTTTTAGTGGTCGGAAGTTCTAAGTCTAACATAACTGAGGTTTTAGTATTTTTTAATTCGTTGAAAATTCTCTTGAGAGCAGATCGTTTTGTGAATGGAGAAATCCAATAACCTTCATGAATATCACATATTGGCCAGTAAACTAATTCTTTTATGTTTTTATTCTCAATTTCTGATTTGATTTTGTTAAATTGGCCTAAGTTTTTGGCAGCAATGTAAAGTTTGGTTGGCCAATTAACTAAATTGATTTTTTCTAGATTCTTTCTTGTTGGGAATTCTTCAAAAAAGGATATTTGCACGGCTATTGGCAATTATCTTGGAATTAATATAACTTTCTCATTAAAAACAAAAGAAAAACAAAGAATAACAACTTAGTTTCTAGCTAGGTTTATTACTGCCTTTATACCTACAATGATTACTGAGGGCAGGATAAAAGCTAGAATAGCACTCAGCACGCTGCTTAGGTATTTTCCGACGAATTGCATTTGACCCAGAATGTTTCCACCAAGGCTAGTCACGATCACCATCGCAGTTACGAACAAGATGTAGTCTTTGGTTTCTGCCGGGGTGATGTTGAAGAATCCCACAATGATACCCATTAGTATTAAGATGCTGGTCAATACCGGTACCACGTTGGTGGGGAGCTTCGCGGAAATCAGCCCCAAAATCAATGCTATCACTATACCTATCGTAAACGAGTAGGCAATCAGCTTATTGCTTATTGCTTTTACACCCATCTTTTCCACCTCCTTGATTTAACTTTAACCTAGTAAAAGAAACAGGTTTAAATATTTTATTGTTTTTTGTATGTGCATAGCGCCAATTGGCCAGTGAGGGCTTTGTATCGTCGAAAGTCAAACTATGTGCGCTCGTCTCGAAACTCTTCTTTATATGTCGAAAACATACCATCAGTCTGTGACTGATGGATGTAAGTCCATGTAAATAATCTATCATGGTATGTTTTCGAGCATGCTCAAAAACCACCTGGATGCGGTAAACCGTAGCAACATGCCACCCATCTATGATGGGTGGTTTTTGACAGACGAGCGCCCCGAACGAGCTATGCACATACTGTTTTTTGGGTTGAAATGTGGAGGTTGTATAATAAAAATGCTTAATAATTATCTTGGTGCTAAGCCAGCCATGCGTTTAGTAGATAAAATCGATATAGTGATATTTGATATAGACGGTACTTCTGTGCAGTATCAAAATAGTTCGTTTCACTCCAGCTGGGATGCGATGGGATTGCTTCTGGGAAAGGAGAGGAATGGCTTGAAAATCTTAATTATTATTCCCAACCAAAATTGTATGAAGAATGGTTCCAAAAGAATTGTGGTATTCTCGAAGGAATTCCAGTGGAGTTGGTGTGCAAACAGATATTTCCTCCTCCGTACACCCCCGGACTTAGAGAGTTCTGTGCTTATCTCCATAAAGAGAAAGTGAAGAGAGGAATAGTCAGTAGTGGCGTTGACTTAGTAGCTAGCAGGATTAAAAAGGATATGGGCTTGGATTTTGTGATAGCTAACGAGTTGCGGGTCATTAATGGCAAGTTCTCTGGTGACGGAATAGAGAAAGTTCCTTTATGGAAAAAATGAAGAATTGTGGAGGAAGTAATTGCTTCGCAGGGAGCAGACTTCTCCAGGGCCGCTTATTTTGGAGATAATGAGAACGATATTGATGCCTGGAGCAAGGTAAGGATGCGTATTGGGATAAATCTAAAGAAGCCAGAGTTATGTTCTTATGTTGACCATCATTTCCCTGATTTTTATGGCGCCCT
The DNA here is from genome assembly GCA_016213985.1 of Candidatus Woesearchaeota archaeon. GTDB lineage: Archaea > Nanobdellota > Nanobdellia > Woesearchaeales > GW2011-AR9 > JACRPH01. The sequence goes on along the minus strand of JACRPJ010000076.1, from coordinate 5,146 downwards.
GAAATTGTTCGATAAGGAATTAAAAGAATTAACCAAATGATTTAAATAATCTTTATTACTTAATTTCTTTATGCCAACTTTAATTGCCTTGTTGTCTACTGGAAAAGGGACTTGGGCCGAAGTGAGTCGGATTATTCAAGCCCATAATTGGAACAGGGTATTCTTAATCACCAATAAATTTGGAGAAGAAAATTTCAGGAATAAGAGGGATAATACCTTTTTAGTGGTGGTGGATGCGGATAATTCTGACCTTCTTTCTTTAACTGAGCAGATTAAACAGCAACTTAAACCTAAAATTTCCGATTTTGAAGTTGCCTTAAACCTTGCTTCCGGTTCGGGAAAGGAACATATGGCCTTGTTGGAAGCAGTGTTGGAGTTGGGATTCAATTTTCGTGTAGTTACGGTCGATGGTTCCGGAAACTTGGAAGTGCTGGGGTTAAGAAGTTAGTTCATTACTCCATACCACTGCAATAACAGCCGGTCTACTGCTTTTACTAGGCCGTAGCCCTCTCCAGTCACTTTGATGCAACTTCCGGACATAAAAATCATGGTTTTATTCTCCCAAGCTAATTCGATAACCGGCTTTCCTAGGGTATTATTGCAGCTGATGATCGTTCTATTGCCACAATCGGGGTTGAGTTCGGTGCACGAGCCTACTGGGGTTTTGTCGATTCCCTTAGCTACATTAAAACTCAGCTCGGAAATAGCTAAAGTATAGTATTTGCTGATGGTATTAGGATTGATAGCAATGTACACGTTGTCTCCTTGGTTGAACTCAGTTTGGTTAAGCTTTCCATAGATTTTAATCTCTTCAACCTCTTTCGGTCCGAAATGGAGCGGTATTTTTAACAGGGTTCCGAAACGGTTTACTTCCGTCCACCACAGCCCGTCTACATAAACAAAGCTGTATCCATTATAAACATACCCTTCTTTCTGGGCAAGTCCCTCTTCTAGATTTTCTTTATGCAGATCATCGATATTTATCAACGAAGAAGCAGCAAAATAATTGTAGATTTTCATCCCTGCGATGGCTAATCCAAATACACCAATGATAATGGCCAGGGCGATGATAATGCTTTTATTGTCAGTTGGGGTGGCATCTTCCTTTGAAACTTTGGATTCTGGTTCTTTTTCTGTCAATATTGGTTCTGGGCCATGCTCCAGCTTCTCGATTTTAATTTCTTCCTCATCCATTGGTCTTCTATATCTTCTATAGAGTGCTATTTTTAAATATTGCTTTAATTTAGAAGAGAAAGATAATCTTAGGAATAATTATTGAATACTGCTTTCATCTGCTCTCGGGCTGGAGGGCTAAACTCTAGGGTAGTATTGGCAGGGAAATAATAATTTCCACTCGGGTAAATATAATAAAATTTGTTGCAGTCATCTGCGTCTCCACAACCCATAATGCTATAAGGAACAGATCTAAATGCATTTGCAGCCGTACCGCAGCCAAAGTAGTAGCCGTATCCTGGTTTGCAGTTTTTTCCAAGATTAATATACTTTAAAGGTTTAAGGGTGTTTTCATAACAGGCCACAGAAGGGAAAACTGATGTTTTTATACCATCTACGATAATTTGTTTAGTCTCTAATAATACCGAAAGGTTATTGCAATTGCACACCTTAGCTTCAAAATCTTTGCCCCAAAAACCACTTAAATTTAACTGGGGACATATTTTGTACCAAATATAACTTTCTTTGTTTTTGATGGCGGAATAACAAGCTTGACTCAAGTTTGCAGCCCACTTAAATTGCTGATATTTTTCCTGGTCGGTGCTTTCGCACCATATTTCCGGTTCGATATGCAAGTCACAGTTACTGGAGCCAAAGCCGGTTTGTCTGGTTCCTTTTTTGAATAATTTATCCGGAGGGAAAAACGAGCCCGGCCAAAAATATTCATCATTCAAATCAGCAAAGGCATGTCCAAATTCATGGGCGAGAGTAGCAAGGTCATAATAACTTTCTGGAATGAAATAATTGAGATAGACTATTCCGGTCATTACGTTCAAATCAGGGTCGTAGGTTGCTGCGGGGTTTCCTGCTTCTTCTTTATTTAGTACTATTATTATATCTTTGTTAGTGCCCTCATTGTAAGTACTAAACTCAGGAAAGTAACTTTTAACCAAGGAAAAAAGCTGTTTCTCTGCGTCATAACCTGTTTTGCCCGAAATAAAGCTTTTGTTAATAAAATATATATTAATTTTGTTGCTATTTTCCCTTAAAGGTTTTATTCGTAGGAAGCCTTTTTGGACAAAAGTGACTGGAGCATTCTGGATTCCTAGAATTAGTTGGGTTAGATCTTCCTTTAGCAGGTTAATTTCTGAAATGGTGTAGTTCTCAGCTACAAAAACAATATCTAAATGTCCTGGCTTACCGTCTCCAGCTATTTTAATACAAGTACCTGTAATCACACAATTAGTGAGTGTCGATATTTTTGGGGTGCTGGGTCTGATTTTAGCGTACCGGTAGTCCTCTGACCAGGCTGCTTTTCCTTTGGAGCAGCTAACGAGCAGTAGAGTAAGTGAAACAACTATGAGAAGCATGAGCGCAAAGCAAGTGTACTTTCTATAATTATTCTTCAGGTTCATCAATTGCATGAAATTATTTAAGAATATAAAAAGGTATTGGTAAAGAACTTTTTGCTTTCATTCTATTCCCCTCCAACATTACCCAACGGAATTTCCAACCTCCTGCAGGAGTAAACTGTTCCATCTACATCTATGGTCAGTCCATTCATCCCCACGCTACATCCTCCACAAATTAAATTGTGGTGGTTTGTTGGAGTTATTAATCCTAGTTCATAGAATAACAAAGCCCATAGTGGATCTTTGGTGGAGGTATTAAACTTTAGGCCTTCTTTCCGTAACTTCACATAAGTATTGTGCATCTCATACATGAAAGAGCGATATTCTTGTGGTGTAAAAAAGCTTTGTGAATACCTAGCTCCTTCTCCGGTGGGGATAACTCGGGAAAATCCATGCAAAAAAACCCCCTTACGGATAAGTATTTCTGTTAGCAAAGGCAGGTCCTTATAATTTTCTTTGATTACTGTTGAAGAAACTACTGCATCGATATGATAGTGAATAAGATTTTCTAAACCGTTCATAGCTATTTCATACGATCCTTCACCCCTAATTTTTTCATGATTCTCTTCTAAGCCGTCAATGCTTACCTGATACTTGGATACTTTTACTTCTTTTAGTTTAAGTAAAGTTTCTTTCTCTAGTAGCGAAGTGGGGTTTCCAAGTACATTAACACGAATGCCCTTATTAGAAGTATATCGGGCGAGGTCAAAAAAGCTTTCATACATTAGGGGATTCCCTCCTGAAAAGTTTATTTCCCCCCTTATTCTCCACTCTGACAGCCAAGTAGAATATTGATCTATTATCTCTTTAACTTTTTCTGTACTCAATTCCGGCCTTAATGCACCACTCTTAATGGTATGTGGAATGTAACAATGTTTACAGCGGAGGTCGCACCGGTCAGTCAAGTGCCACTGGATAAAAAACTCTTTCTCTTCAGACTTGGCGGTTATTTTTTCTGACATTATATTGGATATACGCCCTGCGTTACCCTCTACTAAGCTATACCACATGGAATACTTGCTCAATACCTCTTTCTCCTGCTCTGAAAAATTAGCCCTTTCGTCTCTTGGCTTTTTAACCTCGGCAGAGGGATTATTTGAATAACTTATCAAATTAAGAAGACCAACAAAAGAGTAGAACATTACTTTTTGGATTATCTCTTTACCTCCCTCTTTAACCTTGTGTAAATAGTCATAAACAGGACTATTTTTTGAAATCACTTTTTCAATTCTTTGTTCTAACGCTTTTTCATATTTTTCTTCATGACTCATTTTATTCACCCCGGCTTTATTTTAAAATTTGCAATAACAATCTCCAAACTGTTTTGTGCGTTTCCCAATGGGCAGTGTATTTCCATACAGCAGGCTATTTTGCTATGTTCAAACGGCTCGCGGCAATAGCAATGGATATCTCCTTCTTCACATATCAGAAAGGATTCTTCACATTTTATTTCTTCACAACAGGTTTTAGCTCTACAATAACAATCATCGTTTTTGCCATCACAGACTGGTGTGTTTTGCTTTGAAGAGCATTGTTTTTCTTGGCAACATTCTTCCGAAGGCTTGGTATATTCAACTTCACAATCAAAAGTAGAGCTAATAGCAAGAATAGTTACATAAGCCAATACTTTATTTTTAAGATTAGATTTGAGTTGATTAAAAAAACTGATTTTTTCTTCGAGATTTGTGTTAGTCATTTTAGAGACCTCAAAATTATTTTATTTTAGATTAGCTTAGCTTCCTCCCTGCGATTAAAGTTGATCCTCTCCTCCAAATCTTTCTTTATATAATCAATGAGCAAGTAACGTCCTTCACAATAGATATCTTTAACTGAAATGTCTCCCGAGGTTAAATATGAACTACCTCTACATCCACCATTACACACGTAAAAATAGTCACAAGTTAACTCACAGTTGCTTTTAACTTTTCCCTCAATTTTTTTTAATTCACTAAGTTCGCTTGAGGACAAGATACTCTCAATCGAATCATGATTAATATTTCCTAAAATCGGTTTATCAATAGTGCAACATGGAGAAATGTTACCATCTGGGTCAACTGCGAGAAAATAATTAAAACAAGAGCCATCAAAGTAACAATTATTATCCGGGGCAGCAAAAAGTTTCTTTACAATGTTCACGAAAGGAGAAACGTTCGGAATGGGCTTATCATCTGAGGTCCAAAGAGAATAAAAATCTTTCATTAACTTGAAATACTCATTTGTTTCTAAGATTAGAGAGATGTCTCTGCCCTCATAAGGAGAGATAAGTAATGTTGAGAAGCCCTTTTCTTTAAAAAAGTGGTAAATCTCTTTTGCCTTATCTAAGCTAAGTTTTGATACAACACAATTCCCTGAAAGATTTCCTCTAACGTACCTACTTAAATTGGCTACGCCTTTCTCCACCAATTTTAGTGAGGGCATACCATTCACCAAAGGCCTCATTACATCATGAATCTCAGATGGACCATCACAGCTGATTCCTATATTAAATCTATTGTTATGTAAGAATCCCACAAAAGAATCATCGGCAAGAAGAGTGCAATTAGTCTGGACAACATTAGTTA
>JACRPJ010000075.1:2260-3787 GCA_016213985.1 Candidatus Woesearchaeota archaeon | reverse complement strand
TGGAAGGAAAAGTGAAGTGATTACCCCTTCACGTTACCAATCGGTTTTAATGCTACTACTCGCTTAGTGATTCCGGCTTTTTCCAGCGCATCAACCACCAGATTTATGTTTTTATACGCTCCGCCCGCCTCTTCGGCTAATCCAGCCATGGTCGCCCCATGGACGTAAATCCCTCGCTTTTCTAAATCTTTTTGTAAGGAATCTCCCCTAAACCGACGCTTGGCCGCTTCGCGAGACATAACTCTGCCTGCACCATGGGCAGTGGAGGCAAAGGTTTCTTCATCAGCTTGGTCTGTTCCCACTAATAAATACGAGCCGGTTTCCATCGACCCTCCAATGATCACCGGCTGACCGATTTTTTTATATTTATCCGGCAAATCACTGGCTCTTGCCGGTCCAAACGCTCGAGTAGCTCCCTTGCGATGCACCAGCAGTTCTTTTACTTTTCCATCTACTTTATGCTTTTCCAATTTAGCAATATTATGAGCTACATCATAGACTAAATTTATTTCCATCTCTTTCAGTGTTTTCTTAAACACTTTAGAAAATACTTCCCGTATGCCCTGAGTGATAACCTGCCTATTAGCAAAGGCCATATTGGCCGCACAAGCCATCGCTGCATAATAATCTCTTCCTTCGGGAGACTCAAACGGAGCACAAGCCAGCTCTCTATCTAAAATTTTAATTCCATATTTCTGCATAACTTCTAAGAAAGTACGGAGGTAATCGGTTCCAATCTGATGACCAAAGCCACGACTGCCACAGTGAACCATGACTACGATCTGCCCCGGTGAAGTTATGCCCATAATTTTGGCTATCTTCTCATCGAAAATATTTTCTTTTTTAACTTCCTGTATCTCCAGATAATGATTTCCGCTACCGAGGGTACCAATCTGATCGAACCCACGCTTTATCGCCGTCTCCGAGACCTTGCTTGGATCAGCACCTTTGATTTTCCCTCGCTCCTCAATACATTCGATGTCCTCTGCAGTGGCATACCCATGCTTTAAGCACCACTGCGCCCCATCTTTCATAACTTCCTTGAATTCTTCCTTGCTTATTTTAACAAATCCCTGGCAGCCCACCCCAGCAGGAACTCTTTTGTACAGTGCATCCACTAGCTCTTTGATTTTGGGCTTTACTTCGTCAATAGTAAGGTTGGTGGTAATCAGGCGCATACCACAATTAATATCGAATCCGATACCACCCGGTGAAATTACCCCCCCTTCCTTTGGATCAAATGCTGCCACTCCGCCGATTGGAAATCCGTATCCCCAGTGACCATCGGGCATACAGAAAGCATCTTTTTGAATTCCAGGAAGCGAGGCAACATTAGTCACCTGCTCAAAAACTCCCGCGTCCATCAAATCTAACAATAGTTTGCTGGCATAAATTCGTGCTGGAACTCTCATCCCTTCTTTATAAGAAGTAGGAATTTCCCAAACATAGTCGTTTATTCTGGTTATGCAACCTGGTGGACCTAACTTAACTTCGCTGGGCATGCCTTAAGAGGGAATGGGCAGTTAT
>JACRPJ010000075.1:0-2182 GCA_016213985.1 Candidatus Woesearchaeota archaeon | reverse complement strand
TTGGCAAGCTTGCTTTTTTTATTCTGGACTATTGCTTCATTAACCTTCTCCACCATCTCTTCAATTTCAGTATCACTCATCCCGTGCACTTTGCAGCCCTGCTCGATAGTTTCAAAAGTTCCTCCATGACAGCCTACACAATGCAGCCCATGCTCAAACATGATTCCCATCGCCTCGGGACATTGCTGAAGTGCATCCACTATCAGTGTATTCTTGGTGATTCTTTCTTTCTTAAGCGTGGATTTTACCATGCTCCTACCTTTTAAAAAGCCAACTTTATAAAACTTGTGACATAGATACATAAATCTTTTAAAACTAACCCCTTGGAAAGCAATAAAGTGCTCACTGCCCAAGAACTCCACCGTCAAATACTACATTTGTTAGTAGGTGTAGCCGTAGCCGTAACTTTCTACTTTGACATTCTTAGTCCGCTAGCAGTATTCCTTGGAATAATTGTGGGGGGATTACTAAGCATTTTAAGTAAAAGAATAAAAGTTCCCATATTTGACTTCCTATTAAACCACATAGAACGAGAAGAGATGAGAAAAACTTTTCCGGGGAGAGGAATGATTTTTTTCCTGGTGGGAGTGCTGTTAGTAATACAATTATTCCCAAAAGATATTGCCCTGGCTGCAATCATGATTCTTGCTTGTGGAGACTCGGTAAGCCATATTGTAGGAGAGCGCTATGGACAGATTCAAAACTTATTTAACGAGAGAAGTAAGAAATTATTTGAGGGGACCTTGGCAGGGACGTTAGCGGGGTTCGTTGGCGCAATTGTGTTTGTTCCTTTTAGTGAAGCACTGGTAGGCAGCTTTGCCGCTATGATTGCAGAAGTAATTGAAATCGACCTGAACGGAAAACCGCTGGATGACAACTTAATTGTTCCTCTAGTAGCAGGAACAGCAATCCTATTAGTAAGAACATATTTGTATTACTAAGCCTAAATTCTTCTTCTGCCGTAAGCCCTGAACTTAATATGTATGGAAAACAGCTATAAATGAACCGGAGACGAGCCTCTCTTCCGTAAAGGATTTAAACTGAACCTACGTTCTCGGCTGTATGGCCAAGAAAAAAGACAAAAAAGAAGAAAAGGTTTATCCCGCAGAAGAGCAGGGCATTCTTCCCGAGCAAACGGAGGAACAGATCGAAGAGGAAATGAAAGCAGGAGAGAAGGGAACCGATATATATTCAAAGGAAGGACGTGATCTCCTCGAAAACGAAGATGAGATCGAACCTTGGGAAGAAGGGTTTCTTGAACAAAAAGAATGCTGACCAGTTTCTGAAGGACAAACAGAAGAGCCCAAAGAAAATAGAGCCGGTCCAGAGAAAAGTGAAAAGAAGATAAAAAGTTTTATTCATTCCCAAATCTTATCCTTACTCAACTGCCTGCTTATCTTATGTATCACTTCGTCTCTAACATGATCAAATGCGAACCTCAAAGCAATTTCTGGATTCCACTCTATATGAGTAGAAATAATCATTGGCTTGAATGATTCCAGGCGTACAGAGATGGAGAACTTCTCCCGTCCTTCTTCTTTCTTCCCGTAGGTTTTGATATGTACAACTAAATGAACATCTTGTTTAATTCTCCTCGCCAACTTTGCGGCCTCTATCTGGGTTAATTTTACTAAAGTCTCTTTCTCCGAAGGCTTCAATCTTGCTTCTTTTAGACCCACAAATTGGATCGTGAAATTATCCCGAGCACCGAGAGTACTCACCTTTCTCAATATATTTCTAACCGTAAGCATTCCTTTAAACTCCTGCTCAAAGTCCATTACCAGTAAATCATGAATCCGATGATTAAGCATGGATGACACTGCTAATCCCAAACTTGATGCTGAATTTACCGTCAAAAGATTCTCATTGGTACTAAAAGTGCTTACCGGCAATGAAATCATGCTAGGCAAATCGCCGTCGGCAATTTTTATCCTAGCTTTAGCATTAAATCTGGCGGAGTAATCTTTGTCGGGAGACCAGTTAAGATAATGTCTCAACACATCCCTGAAACTAAGCACTCCATGCAGCTTTCCTTCGTAGAAGATAGGAACATGATCAACATGCTCATCCTGCATGATGGTAACGGCTTTCCCCAGGCTATCGTCGTGGCTCAAGCGGGTGGGCTTAACTAATTTGATGTCTCTTACTTTCAATTTTTTTGCTTCCGGAAGCTGTAAGACCA
>JACRPJ010000074.1 GCA_016213985.1 Candidatus Woesearchaeota archaeon | reverse complement strand
GCCGGTAGTAGCAGTACAAGCCGTGGCATTAGCATTAGCAGAACAACTGGTACCCATCCCCTGCTCTTCACACCAGCCACTCTGTGCTTTCCAGGTGCATCCGGGAACCGATTGGCAGGCAGCAGAAGTAGCCATGTACGTTCCATTGAAGCACAACGGCTGACAGTAACTTCCCCAAGTATCCCAGTAACAGATGCTGTTTCCATTGGCGTTAGTCTGTTCGCTACAAGTGGCCGAAGTACTAGAAGCCCAACATTTATCCATCACATTAGTACACCAACTGTTTGAACCATCAGTTCTCCACCAGCAACTGGCATTACTGCAAGAACTATTAGTATTGTACTGCCAACAATTCGCACTCCAGTTTATTTCACAATTAGAAGTTGAATAAGAGTCGGTCCTCCAATTGCATCCGGAAGTGGCGTTACATTCTGTAGATCCAGACTGGTACATCCAGCAATTCTTGGGCTTGAACGGAGCATAATCGCACCATCCTCCGCCGCTAGTGGTACACCAGTCAGTTCCTGCTCCCAATCCCTGGCACCAAGTATCGTTAGTCCAAGTACAGTTGCTACCCGTAGCGGCAACACAAGCGGTCTAGTTCATTCCCATGCAGGCATCTCCCCGGCTCCAGTCCTGCTCGCACCAGGAACTTCCCGTGCCATTACTCCACTTACAATTTGAATAGGCGATACAATTAGTTTCATTAGTATCATATTTCCAGCATTGCGCCCCTTTGAAATCACAGAAGCTGCCCCACTTATCGACCATCCATTCGCAGCCTTTGCTGACACAAGTATTGTTATTAGTCCATCCGAAGCAGTCTCCGGAAACAAAGCCGCAATAAGTATCGGCATAACAGCTGGGGTCAGCACAATCTACTAGATTATCATCGTTATCATCAATACCATTCCAACATATTTCCACATCTTCACCAATGTTTTGGACGCAACTTCCGGTATTGGTATCTCCCTGCCATTTGCAGCTTCCGCCATTGCCACTCACATTATTAGCCAACGTCGTTCTTCCTAAATTCACACAATTATCTTGAGTTTTACAGCGGTCGCAAGCATCCTCACATACTTTTTCTCCCTTATTCACACAATAACCGCCAGTCGTAGTAGTATTATCCACCATCCATTTGCATCCACCACCAGCCGAGTTAGCTTTGCTCGCCGCACAATAAGCGCTGGGGCGTTTGGTGCTGTCATTACTCAAGGCATTGCCTTTAAAAGTGCAGTCCCCGCAACTAGAATCGCAGTTGGTAGCAACTCCTTTCTTGAACTGGCTTTTAGCTCTACAATAACCAATGCCATTAGAAGCATTAACATTAGCTACGAATTCACATATTCCTAAATTACTTCCGGTACAGGCAGTAGCAGCGTTGCTGGAATTAACCGTAGTACCATCACTATCTTTCAACTCACAGGCAAAGCAGGCTTTATCACAATCATCTTCCTCATCAAATTTATACTCGCACCTCCCCGCGGGAACAGAAACGTTCCCTTCGCAATAATTTTCTGTAACCCATTTGCCACCGGCAGCTTCACAATTTTTCCTATTGTCTATTTTAACTAGACTTTGAGTGTCATTTCTGCCTTGAGCTTGCAGTTTGATGTGGAATTTTCCCATTGGCAGGGCATATACCATGGGGAGCCAGCAATCTGTTGGCATCTTGTGCTTGTATCTGCATCCTCGCAGTTGTCTTCAGTCTTTTGCTGCATCTGGTCCCAGCAGGCGGTAGAAATTTTATTTGCGGCACAGCTTCCATTCTGCCAGGCGCAACAGGAAGATAAGGCTGGGATGCCATTACATAAAGTAGAATCATTAATCATGCTGCAATTAATTCCGTTAGCGATGATTTCATTATAATTAGCATGAGCCGGAACGGCGGCACATACAGTGCCGGTGTGATTGCATCCCAGCGTATTATTACAATCAGTAACATTAAAGTCAAAGATATAACAGCCCGGATTCCAGCTGTTCTGGATAGTGTTACTTGTACCAGCACCAAATGCTCCAGGAGTGCTGCAATTTCCTCCCGCTGAGGGATTGCTCCAGTTGGTATACTGCCACCAGCAGTACATCGTATCCATACAATCCCTTTCCGTAGTCTTATTAGAGCAGCCAACGGTACTTACATCCTTATAGCACCAGCCGTTAGTATTGTTTCCCGGCGGATTGCCGCTCCAGATACAGGCTAAACTATAAGTATTATTTACACAGGAAGAGCGGTTCCCGCCACTCATAGAATCCCAAGTCCAGCAATTAACTTCATTGCACCATCCGGAACTGGCATAAGCTTTCCAATTACAATTTGGCTGCTGGGAGCAGGTAGCATTAGTATTATAAGACCAGCAGTCTTGTTTATCGCAATAGCTGCCGTCCCAGCTGCAACTTATATTAGCAGTATTGTTAATGCAGGCAGAAGAATTGGTAAAATCCCAGCTCCAGCAATCTTTTTCCTGGCAGGAGTTCCATTTCCATTCACAATTCAATCCTCCGGTAGAATTGGGGCAGGTGCTTTGGTTAGAATATCTCCAACAGCCATTTTCCTGGCAATAACTATAAGTTGAATCCCAAGTACAATTTCTTCCATTCCAATCTTTCCCCCCTTTGCAGGCAGGCTCAGTGTTATAACTCCAGCAGCCTTTTTCCATACATTGCCCCCAACTACATCCGGTAACATTCGCACAAGCAGATTGGTTTTGGTATTGCCAGCAATTAGCATAAGCATTTCCAGCCGAGGTATAACAATAATTATCCCAATTACACGCCAAATTCAAGGAATTATTCACGCAGGAATTAGCATTAGTTCCCGAAAAACTCCAGCAAGAAACTTTATCACAGGTGTAGAAAGTGCTGCTGCCCTGCCAGGTGCAATTCTTTCCCGGGACTGCAGTATTAGCACAATCACTTTGAGAATATAGCGACCAACAATTTAATTCTTCACACCAGCCATTAGAATTCCAAGAATCATTTCTCCACTTACAACCATTATCAGCAGTACAGCCATTAGCTATACTGGTATATTGCCAACAATTTGCTGTGGTCTGAACAGCCAGATCGCTCGTGCCAACTGCCGCACCGGTAAGCAGATTAGTCGAGGAACTCCTAGTTGATAACTCGGAGAGTCCTCCACCCTTAGTTGCCTCTTTAACATAGATGTTCAATCCGACAATGCCAACCAGCAAAAGCAGAACTATCCCAAACACCAGCTTATCATTAAACTTCATTCTATCTCCCCTCTTTTAAGTATAACAACTCAACGCTTTTATATGAACAGGGAAAATATTATACTATTTAAATGTTTCTTTTGCACCCCTATCTCTAAAAAAGTAAAAAATAAAATTAAAAAAATTATTTCTTTTTCTGGAACATCTTCCAGAGCAGCACCACAATTACAATCACTCCGATTGCTGCTACTATCCAAGGCCACACTAAACTCTCACTGACTGTTCCGGAAACCCCCTCAGTGGAAGGTGCAACGGCTTCTTCCTTCTTCTCTTTGGTTACGGGCGTAATCCCCGCAGTAGGCGCGGTCGTAGCCGGAGTTTCGGCCTTCGCTGGCGCGGTTACTGCAGCTTTCTGGCCAACTACAAAGTAGCTGAAGCCGGGAGTGGGAGCCGAGTAGTAAACATACTTCTCGTCCTCTTTTTCATACGATGTTGTCAACTCGTTCCATTTGTCTCCAGCATATCTGAACAGGGCAATGCTATACTTGTCTAATTTATTGCTATCCAGCCAGGATTTCTCTACTTTAATGTTAATCTTAGCAGCGCTGATGCTGCCTTCTTTAAAAGCAACTTCATTCTTCTTTATCTCCAAGTATTGATAAGCCTTATTGCTGAATGCTTTGGTAGATGCGGACAAATCAGCTTTATCTACTCTGCTAACTTTTACCCAGGCACCATACACATTCTGGGTTACTTTGAATTCCACTTTGGTAATTCCCAACCCGTCCTTAACTGATTCCACCGTAGCCGTCTCTCCTTTGTAAATGGAGGTCCAGGTTTTCTGCTCAAACTGACCGGCTACGCTAGTGGGAACACCAGCGGTCGATCCGCCAGCACCGCCACCGCCACTGCTAGAGCTGGAAGAACTGCTGGAAACTGCCCAAGTAGTGAAAGTTACAGTAGTTGAATTTAAATTCCCGGCGAGATCATAACAACGGATAGTTGCAGTATATTGGGTACTAGAAACTAATCCCGTTATATTTACAGTATATACTCCAGAAACTAAAGTAAAGTTTCCTGAGCCTGCTCCACTGTAATTACAATAATCAATGGCAGAGATACTATCACTAGCACTAGTGGTTAGAGTTACACCGGTGGTACTGTAACCAGAGACGTTAGTTGGTATAAGTACAGGATTGATTTGATCAACATAAATAGCAAATACAGTTGAAGTGTTAGTTCTACTGGAATTATCCCACACGGTCAGGTTAATATAGTAAGTGCCATTACTTACTGCAGCATAACTCAAAACCTGAGAGTTGTTATTAACAGTATCGTTCCAAGTAGCTACCAATACTGGAGTAGAATTATATACTTTTAAAGTCCAGTTCTTAAAGTTAGTATCACTCATAGTGAAATTAACTCTTAAGGTATTGTTAGTAGTACCATCTGCGGAAACGGTCAAGTCATTTACCCAGGCAATTCCTGCGGCTGGATTTAACAAATCAGTAATCAATATATAATTACTGCTGTTGCCCACATAAGAGGCTAAGTCCGTACAATTAACTTCCCAAGCCCTAATTCCTGCAGTTAAAGAAGTATTGGTCGTAATACTAGTATTAGTATTATTACTCACTGCAGTATTCGTCCCATAAGCTGAACCGTTAACATACAATGTACAGGAAGCATTTATTGATGCAGGATCAATAAAGCTAAACGTAAATGTGGGCGCAGCACTATTATTATAGTAACTATTTGTAGGTGTGGTTAAGTAAACACTCGGAGCGACTGTATCCTCTAAATAAGTTCTCGTAGACGAAGCACCCAGATTACTTCCAGAGTCAGTGCAGTTAACCTGCCAGACTTTAGTACCATTAGTGGCAACGCCAAAGATAGTAGTATTAGTATTATTCTGCGTCGTTGCATTAGTAGTGAGAGCTGCCCCATTCAAAGACAAAACACACGAAGCATTCTGGGAGTAGGCATCAATGAAACTGAAGCTAGCAGTAATATTAGCAGTATTGTTTATTGCGCCATCGACCGGACTATTCAGGTAAACCGTTGGGGTAGTGGTATCTTCATAATAAGTTTGGGTAGAAGAAGCACCCACATAACTAGCTAAATCAGTGCAGTTGACCTGCCAAGTTTTGATTCCGTTAGTAGCTACTGCGGTAAGGGTTGTGTTCGTATTATTTTGTGTGGTAGAATTAGTTGCAGAACTTACACCATTCAAATATAAAAAACAAGTGGCATTCTGTGAGCCGGGATCAGTAAAGCTGAACTGGACACTAATATTTCCCGTATTATTCCAAGCAGTATCCGCAGGATTTACTAAGTAGATTGTAGGTGCTACTGTATCTTCAATATAATTATAGACAGATGAAGCCCCCAGATTACTGCCTAAGTCAGTACAATTTACCTGCCAAATATGAGTTCCATTGCCAACTGCTCCAAAGATAGTAGTATTAGTATTGTTTTGTGTCGTAGCGTTAGTGGTCAGAGTTGCTCCATCTAATTTCAATACGCAGGAAGCATTCTGGGAGTAAGCATCAATAAAGCTGAAGCTGGCAGTAATATTAGCAGTATTGTTCACTGCACCACTAGTAGGACTGTTCAGGTAAATAGTTGGCGTAGTAGTATCTTCATAATAGGTATACACAGAAGAATTACCAATATAACCTGCAGCATCAGTACAGTTAACCTGCCAGATCTTAGTGCCGTT
>JACRPJ010000041.1 GCA_016213985.1 Candidatus Woesearchaeota archaeon | reverse complement strand
GTTCGGTTTGTAACAATTGTTCTGCTTTCACCTGGATGACTGATCTTGGCGGAAGCAGTGGCGGTTCGGTCACTTTGCCCTTGCTGAATGCCAGCGTTAAAAAGATGGCTGTTTATGCCACTTCTGTAGCACCGAAGAAAACCTCATTTACTGCTAGCAATCTGGCTTCCAGTCCAGTGATAGTAAATCTTACTAGTTTTAATCCTGGAGAAATTGATTCTACAGAGGCAGTAGCTAGCTCTAATTTGGAAATTGGAATGTATAAGAGCGATGCCTCTTGTAGTGTTCCTTATCCCAATGCCAGCTGTTCTTTGCTGGACTTAACGCAGTTTGATGCTTTTAGTCCGCTGACGGTAGTCATGGGTGGGGGAAAGATAGATTTTATGATGAGAATGAAAAGCAACAATATTACGGTTAAATATATTAATGTTGATATGCTTGCTTCCGGTCCTCCGGATGCACTATTTGATAGCAGTGCTAATCAATCAAGCAGTGGAGCGGATTTAGATGCGGTATGGAGATTTGGAAGTATGGGTCCGGAGATTTACGATCGGGTGTTAATTGGCATTCCTTACGATTCCGGGGTGGATACTACTGCTCCTATAAGCATTGTTTTAAACCATTTGTATGACCAGAATTGGAACCCCATTTGGAACTCTACCGGCTCACCAAATGCAGAGAATTACAGCACCGTATCCAATGGGGATTATTCTACTTTTAACAGTAGCTGGTTTAACACTTCATTGGGTGGAGTTAGCTGCAGTCTTACTAATCCCCTCGCGGATTGCCATATCAATGTGACTAACCGAATGATTTGGCTGAGGATTCCCCACTTCTCCGGTACCGGTCTGTTGGCCAACAGTTTTTCCGCCGGCAATGTTTCCATAAATACCACTCTTACTCAAATTCCCTGCACTTACAACTGCACTGTTTACATTAATGTTACCAACAGCAACTATACTTTAGCTACCACTTTGCATAATATTACTATGAACAGCTCCGTATCGATTAGTAATGTAATAAACTTTAGTATCTTTACCTATAATCAAACTAACTGGTTATTGAATGGCACTAATAATACGGTGCATTGGGATTACAATTTTACGTTGTACAACGGGAGTGCGGTAACCGTGCATCAGTATCGGGTAAACATTACTAAAAGAGATTCCAATTCCACTCTCTGGAATTTAACTTACAATATTAGTGGATTTACGACTTTGTTAGTATTACAGCTTAATTTGACTTGTGTCGAAAATTGGAGTTACTCGGCTTGGTCTACCTGTATTGATAACCAGCAGATTAGGACGGCTACTGATGCCAGTAGTTGTGGCACAACTGATAATCGCTTAGCTTTATTGCAGAGTTGTACGCCTGCCAGCACTTCTTCCAGCTCCGGTGGAGGCGGAGCAGGCGGAGCGGCTGCGGGCGTCCCTACCAGTGTTGTGGGACAGTTTGAGCAGAAAACCTGGACCTCTATTAATTCTGGAGAGACGGCCATCATACCGATAAGCAATGGTGAAATCGGGATAACACAGGTAAGCTTTGGAGTGGACAAAACAGTGTGGGGACCCTGGATTAAAGTTGAGAAAAAGGATAGTTTGCCCACAAGCATAGGAAAATTCAGCAACAAAGCCTATAAGTATATAGACGTCACTAAAAGTCCCGTGCTTAAAGATGACTTAATCAAGAGTGGAAAGATTGATTTTAAAGTAAAGAAAACTTGGCTCAGTGACAATAAACTGACCAAGGAGCAAGTAGCAATGTTCAGGTATGTTGAGAATAAATGGACTGAATTAAAAACAACCGTTGGCAACGATGATGGAACTTACGTTCACTACACCGCTGAAACACCCGGCTTCAGTTACTTTGTGATTGGGCAGAAGACAACAGTAGCTCCTGTGGCGGAAGAGAAGCCTAAAGAAGAAGCCAAGCCTACAGTGACAGTGCCGGCACCGATAGCAGAAGCTGAGGAAGCAGTAGTCACAACTCCGGAGGCAGAAGGCACTTCCAATTTAGTCTGGCTCGGGCTCGTGCTGGGGGTGCTGGTAGCAGCAATCATAATATGGGTTTTGACGCACAGGAAGAAAAAATTTTAGAGGTTGGCTTTTTGTTTTTTTAGTTGTTTACAGTACAATTTACAGTACAAACTAGAGAAAAATTGGGTTTAACTTTTCTCGTTTCCTTCCATTTTTCTCTACTAGAACTCTGTTCTAGAAAAAGAAACCTTTATATACTATTACAATTTTACTCCCACTTAAAGGAATAGTTATAAAGTTTATAATAAGCTATACTTAGATTTAAAAAGAGGTTGGTAAGATGAGGACAAAAAATATAATTATATTGGTTTCCGTGTTAGTGTTATTAGGATTGTTGGCGATGGGAGCAAGTGCGACAGTTAATTTGCTTGCTCCGGACAATTATGAGTGGGTAAATTATAATATGTCTGCCGGGCTGAACTTTACTTATAATTATACTGGTTCTCAAGCTACGGTAAATTGTACTTTATGGATTGACGGTTTAGCTGCTAATCTTTCTTATGCTATAAATAATAATACTCTATTCAATGCTTCAAATTCTAGTTTTGCTATTGCTTCTGGTGCTCATAATTGGAATGTTACCTGTACAAATGTTACTAGGACGGCTGGTTATTCTTATAGTGACAATTCTACTACCTACGTTGTAAATTATGATCCCTCTACTCCAACTGTTTACTTGAATAGCCCGATAGATTATGCTGTAAATAATACTGCTAATATTACTGCTAGCTTCAGTTTCATTGATGCTTATTCTCAGAATGCTTCATGTGTATTGTCTTTAAATGGGGCAGCTCTTACCACTAATGCGACAACGCAGAATAATACTAATACTACTATCTTTGGCGTTGCCACTAATGGTACTAAAATCTGGCAGATAAATTGTACTGACTTGGCTGATAACCTTGGTGCTTCCTCTACCCGGACTTATTATGAAGATACAGTTGCTCCGAGTGTTTACTTAGTCAAGCCTGCGGATACTAACTGGAACAATACCGGGAATATTTCGGTTGTTTTCAGTTTCATTGATCCCGCTGCTCTGAATACCTCATGTAGCCTGTACCTGAATGGAGTCTCT
>JACRPJ010000064.1 GCA_016213985.1 Candidatus Woesearchaeota archaeon | reverse complement strand
TTGGTCAGTGACTTTTAGTCACTTCTAGCCAAGATGCACCCAGATGCCGAAGAGCAATGTGGATTATACTACATCCCCAATAAACTAACCTACAAGAGAATCATTTATTAAGCTTTTGATATTTTTGGATAGAATCTACCATGACCATCAGAGTTGGTATAGCCGGACTTGGAAAAATGGGTTTAGTATATCGAAACGAACTATTAAAAAACCCTTCGTTCGAATTGGCTGCTATTTATGACATAAACCCAGTTAAGACCCAAGAAATAGATGTACTCAAGTACACAAAAAAAGTTTATTCTTTGGATGATTTTGTGAGTTCTGACTTCCAGCTAGGGATCATTACTTCTGTTACTGGAACACATGCGCAAATTGCTGTTCCTCTTTTGAACCACAAAAAAGACGTTCTTACAGAAAAACCGCTAGACCAAACATTAGAACAAGCTGATCAAATGATTATAGCAGGAGTTAGAAATAATCACAAACTTATGGTGGGTTATGTGGAACATTTCAATCCTGTCATCGGTATAGTTAGTGAGAATCTTTACAAAATAGGTCAAGTGAAAAATATTTACATTGAAAGAAAAAGACCCAAACTGGAAAATACTCGCCAAGTGGGCTCAAATGTGATACATGATTGTCTTGTTCACGACATTTATAATTTATTGGGATGGGTGAACGATCCCCTCAAAGTGATCTCCGCTGAAGAATGTAAACTAGGCAACAAGCACATGCCTTACTTAGACTATGGAAAAGGACATCTCCTCGCAGGAAGCGCCAAAATATTATTTGAAGTAAGTTGGGTAGAACCAGATTTTAAGAGAATAACGGTAATAGAAGGAGACAAAGGTCATATTTATATAGATTATTTACGAGAGGAAGTAGAGATCAACACTAATGATAAAAAGATTACAATCAAATCGCAAAATAAAACCTCCAATATCCAATTAATTCTAGAAGCAGTAAGAAGAACTTTGGAAGAGAACTATCTTTTTCCTATCGACCTGGGAAGATCCCGCTCGGCTTTAGAAATTGTCTTGGAGATAGAAAAATTAGTTAAAAAGTAATGGGTTATAAACACACTATGATCGAACTCGACGGCTCTTTTGGAGAAGGCGGCGGAGCCTTAGTTAGAGTGGCCCTGGCCCTTTCTGCTCTTACAGAGCAGCCGTTTAAAGTGATGAATATCCGCGCCAACCGCCCAGAGCCGGGACTAAAAGCCCAACATCTAGAGGCAATCAACTCCCTGAAACAGATTTGTGATGCAGAAACAAATGAAATTAAAATTAGTACTACTGAATTGTATTTCCAACCAAAAAAAATCAAGCGTGGAACTTATGTGATAGACATTGGCACCGCGGGAAGTATTAGCTTAGCGCTGCAAGCTCTTGTTCTTCCTTGCATGTTCGCCCCAGGAAAAGTTACTCTTAAAATAAAAGGCGGAACCTGCGGAAAATGGCAGGCTTCGGTACACTACCTACAAAATGTGCTTCTCCCTCATCTGCATAAATTTGTAGAAAAGATTGAATTAAAAATTCTCAAGCCCGGATATTACCCTAAAGGGGGAGGAGAGGTGCTCGTAGAAATAACTCCGCGTTTTCATATTCGCAAATTTAAATACGTAGAAGATTTCATTAATGAATTAAAAGAAAAAGTCGCCCGGATTAAATTATTAGAAATGGGAAAATTAGAGCAGATTCGGGGGGTGATTAATCTTTCTATGGAATTAGAGGAGAAAGAGGTAGGAGAAAGAATCAGGAAAGCGGCAGAAAGCGCATTAAAGAAGTACAATGTTCCTATTAACATCAGGGTAGAATACTCCCATAGCCTTAGCATCGGTGGAGAGATAGTATTATGGGCGCTATTCAGCAGAGGGGGAAAAATTGATTCAGAAAACCCCATCATTCTTGGTAGTGATACTTTGATTGATAAGAACAAAAGTTCGGAGCAGATTGGGAAAGAAGCTGCAGAAAAACTATGCAAAGAGATTGACAATGAAAATGTCGTTGACCGCTACCTGCTGGATCAGCTAATCCCATTCATGGCTCTTCTTCACGGATCAGAAGTTGCGGCTAAGGAAATAAGCAATCACGTCCAGACTAATATATATGTATGCAAGCAGTTCATTCCGGTAATGTTTAAAATCATAAAAAACAAGATAAGTGTTGAAATGAGATAAGCAGTAACAATCTTAAGATATAATTAACTTTTCTTTAACTTGGGCAAACCCCGATTTATTTCTTTGCAGGAGATTTCTTGAGAGAATTTCCTTTCAAACCGGCTTAAGATATTCATTCTCGTAGTGTAAGTATTGGCGTGTTTGGCGTAAGCAACCCATCCTTCCATAAAATCATAAAGCTTATCATAATCTATTTGCTTGTTTTCAAACAGCGAAATATTCTCTCTAAGCTTTCGTTGGAATTTCCGGAGATTTCTTCTTTTTATTAATTGGTAATGTGAAAATATCTTGAAGCCAAGAAAGTCTATCCCTCTGGATATTGGAACTATCTTAGATTTGTCTGGATGTAATTCTAAAGCAAGATGCTCGTAAAGAAAAAAATCAATCTTACTTTTCCATTCCTCCAAGATTATGGGAGAAGAATGCAATATCACAAAATCGTCAACATACCTAAGATAATACTGAGCTTTCAATTGGTGTTTAACAAATTGGTCTAATTCGTTTAGATAAACATTAGCAAAGAATTGCGAAGTAAGATTACCTAGAGGCATACCTTTATCTAAAGAATGGTTCTTTAAAATCTTCTTGACTAACCAGATTATTCTCTCATCTTTAATCTTAAGCTTAAGTATATGAAGCAGAATGTTGTGGTTAACATTTTCAAAATAGTGCCGGACATCTGCTTTCAAAGCATAAGTAGGCAAAGTATTATTCTTAGTAACTTTTCTTGAGAAATGTTCAAAGCGTTCAATAGCTTTGAAAGCACCCTTGCCAATGCGGTTGGCATAATAATCATAAATGAAACTTTTCTCAAACATCGGTTCGATAATATTGCAGAACGCATGATGAATAACTCTATCCCTAAAATGAGATTTACTGATTTTTCTGGTTTTGGGCTCTCTTAGAATAAAAGTTTCTAACGGTCTGGGTTGATAATAACGAAGCAATAATTCTGTTCTCAGTAAAGACAGATTATTTTTCAGATCAGATTCAAATTCAATTATAGTATGTAACATTAATTTTAGCAAGTTTTAAATAGTAGTTCTTTTTTATTATTGGTGAGGTGATAGTTATGTTTGTTACTAAAGGAAATGGGTTTCTGCCAAATGTTTCGCTCG
>JACRPJ010000063.1 GCA_016213985.1 Candidatus Woesearchaeota archaeon | reverse complement strand
TTTAGGGAGTTATAGAGTTAATATGAGGATTAATTAGAGACTTATTCCTTTCTCTCTGGCGTATTCTTTTACTTTATTCCATAAGTCCCCCGGGGCAGTGCTCTTATCAGTAGCATCTCCCTGTTGCTGGCTTTGATCTAACAAGGAGAAGCTTTTGGCAGGGGTGCTCATGGATGGCTCTAAAGTGACGTATTCTAAACGGCTTTTGCCTTGAAACAACAGTGATCTCCTTACCAGAATACCCCGGTCCCCACTTTGTTTGTCCGTAAACACTAACCCTTTTATCTTTTCGTTCTTAAATATGGTATATTCTATCCCTATATCTTCTGGCCCGGCAATCTCTTTTCGTGGTATATTGCTATATTCATGGTCTATGCTCCTTAGCTCTTTATGATATAGGTCTTGACAATGCTCGGTGGTGGGATTGAAGCACAGGTAGCCTAAGCCCACTCCAGCTGCAAACAGCAACGTCTTTCCGATTATTCCCATCTCATTTACCTCCCTCATTCTTTTTTGATGATTTCACTCCAAAACTTAGATCGAGTTTGTCCAGCCAGAACTCCAGTCCCTTATCCCGCATAATAACCAAATAACTGTCAAGAGATAGTTTCTGATATATCCGGTCACTTAACTCGATCAGATCTCCCTGCGTGAAGTGATTTAAGCTAGTGTTAATGCACTCTTTCCCTTTTTTGGCTTTTTCTTCCGAAGTTAACTTAGGGAGCAGGTTTTTATTTATCTCTACCCCTAACACACTCAATTGTGAGGTATTCAACTGGTTGAGAGCAGATAGTGAGCGCTCATAGTTTAGTTTTGTTCTCCGCTCTGGTTCTAGATATGCTTCCAGGTTGCTTTCAATCTCTTTAACTATTTTTTCAGTTGCGGGTTGGCTGAGCTGGTACATAATGTGGTCGTAAATAACTCCGATTTTTTTGTCTATAGTTTGATAGGAACTTTCGAAGATGGGAGGCAATTGTTCAGATGGCCCAGGTTTTTCTGCTGTGGTTAGCTCCTGGCGCAAGGATTGCACTTCTTTCCTGAGCGTAGATATTTCCGGTAAGTATTTGCCTTCCAAATAATTTTCTAAATACTTCTCAAGGCTTTTTTCGGATGAGGTCTTAGGCGATTCACCGGGCGATGGGCCGGCGTTTTCTGCAGGTGTAGAAATCGCCGAGATTACTATTTCCATTTCATGCAACTGTTAGTACACAAAGAATATTTAATGATGCGTTGTAGTTAGATATACACTGCTAGCAAAAGACCAAGTATATGCATTTGGCTGCTGAATCGTTATGTCAATCGCAAATCGCCTACCCCTGGTCACATCAAGTCGCTAATGCTGCTATAAGAATTCTTATACCCGCTCGGGTCAGCTAACAGAAATCCGATGTTAAGTGGAATAAAATAACGGCGCTAAAACCGAATAGGCGGGGCAAATCAGTCTCTTCCTAGATTTACCAATTCAAGAACTTGAGGATGTAATGCTGGATTAGCAGAAACTATTGTTTTGGATCCCAAACTATGTGGTTTTCCTTGATAGTCTGTTACTTTTGCTCCAGCTTCTTCCATTATTACATAACCAGCACTATGAAATGGTTCAGCAAGAGGTGTTATACAGGCATCAAAACTTCCTTTCGCCATATAACAATAATCAAGACTGCCTGTTCCAAAGACTCTGAATGTCGCTGCTCTATCAAGAATTCTTGCCAAAACTTTTTTTGACGGTTCAATAATTTCTGGAGGGTGATTGCTTCTGTTGTACCCAATAACAGCTTGTCCCAAATCTCCAACATCAGAAACATGAATTCTGCTCCCATTCAAATATGCTCCCGCACCTCTTTCTGCAACGTATAATTCGTTAAGTCTTGGACAAGCAATAACACCCAGAACATTTTCATCTCCCTCATAGACTGCTACAGAAATGTCAAACAGAGGAATTCTTTTTATGTAATTTGTAGTCGCATCAATCGGATCAATTACAAACATATATTTCCTACTACCTTGCCGCCCAGTTTCTTCTCCATAAAATCCAGCATCAGGAAATGCCTCCCATATTCTTCCTATTATTATCCTCTCGGCTTCTTCATCAACTTCTGTCAGAAAATCTTTTGGAGATTTTTTCTCACTTTCCCAAAGTTCCCTATTCTACCCAATGCAAAATCTCCTGCTTCTCTTACAGCCTGTGTTACAACATCGGTTAACATATTATCTATTGAATTGATGAATTATTTATAAAACCTGCTCCCAAAACCTATTCAAATCAACAAAAAAGAAGATGGTCTCCCACTCCGTATTCTCCCGGAAAAGCTAACTCAATCACATATTTCCCTTTCTGTGAAGCATTCCAGAAACCAAACGGCTTGAAATTTCTTTTAATCTCCACAATTTTCATTTGCGCATCTACTATCAGCACATCAATGGAATAGAATACAAAACAATTATGCAGGCTTATTTTCCTCTCTTCTGGGAAGACCATAACTAAATTCTGCCTGTGCCGGAACATCAGCCCGATTGCCTGGGACAGGAAAGAGTTACAGATTTTCTCTTTTCTCGAGAGGAGTTTGTTTTTGGTTTGGTTAACAATCATTTATCATACAACATTTATATCTGTTTAAATATTTATTCTATGAGAAGAGGTGAAATGATAAAAACTTATATCCCTTACACTGGAAAAATTTAAATAGAAATATATTTATTCCAGCCTTTGATTAGGTGGTGGGAAAAATGGGATTATTAAGAGAGGAAATATATCAGAAGCTAGAAGAAAAGCTGAACCAGCGGAAACCTAATTCGGAAATGGTCCGGGTTCTGACTGGATTACTAAAAGAAAATTTACTTTTGGAGTATTTATCTTCGAAAAACAAAAGTATTACTCTCTACTCTGGCGGGACCAATGAAGAAGGGATAGAACTTGATAAAACTGGTCTACTTATCCGAGATTATGAAAGAAGGGTATCCAGAGGAATGACTCAACCGGAAATCCAACAATATGCGAAGTTTCTAGCTCAACGGGGTTATACACCCAATAAAATAATTGCTACCATAGAACAGGCACTGGAGAAAATGTTATAATTAAAAAATGTTCCTTTACCATCTCGTTACCCCCGACTTCAGAGTAAACCTAGAAAAGGGCTATCTTGGAGAAGGTGATCATTCTGATGCAGTAACCTATGTTTTGAAGAAAGCATATGCACATTGCTTAGAGCTTTGTGGGGGAAAAGTAAGAGAGAAGTATACTGACGCTTTCAAAGAGTTTGTTGATGATGTAGGAAAGAGTGTTGATAGACCCGTATATTTAATCGCAAAAGCGATAAATCTAATTGAAAAGAAAGAGAAACTAATGTTCGAAGAAGGACCAATTAAAGTTTACCTGTACAACGATTATCAACATCCTCTGGGAGTTTACTTGGACTATGATATAAGAGGAAGGATGGTAGCAGAAATTAAGTATCGGCCTTTTGGCTCTGAGGAAGCAAAGGAAACGGGAGCAACGGAAGTTAACCTGATTAAAATAGCGAGGGAAACTGCTAAATAACGGAAACTCGCTGTTCGGAGCTAGGGTCACTAACGTTCCCAAGTTTCCTATCAGAAACTATCCACGGGCTAAAGCCCGTGGTTTTACGCTCCTCACCTCTAGCGAGTTTTCGGAACAAGGAAATTTCCAATTTCCTGTTCAGAAAGCAAAAAGCTTTCTTGAACAGAAAATTCCGCCCTAAAGAACGGGGCTATCCGCCCAGTGAAATTTTCTTGTATAATTATTTATGTTCTTCGCTATAGTTTTTTATCAAGAATTTAATATTCACTTTTAAAGTTATCTGACAAATATTTCGAAGACTCTAAAATTCTGGCCATATTTTTAAGAGTTACTTCGTCTGGATCTTTGCCAACAATCTTAGCTACTGTTTGTAGGAAATTTATATAGACCGGAGAAACATTAAAACCTTCTATAATTGGATAAAAAACAGGTCCTGTTTTAGCATCTACTCTTTTGTAAGTTACTGGGAAGAAATCTATTCTATCCATAGTTGTAATACAATCTACTTCAATAGCTTTAGTTTTTCCTTCTGCTAATAATTTTTTGTATTCATTAATTAAAGATTTTTTGTCTGCCCTCTTTGAACCTACTTCTCTAATACCAAAGGGGAGATAGATAATTTGATTGGCTAATTCTTCTCTTATTTTTTGTTTATTTTTATCATCTAAATTAAGACCATAAGATTTAATCATTTCTTGAGTGGCTTTCTCACTTATAGCAGTCTGTACTTGTTTATAAGAACGAACTAAAGAATTGCCACTAACAACTTCATCTAGGCAAGCAATTTTTATTTCATTCGGGATATAAATCTCTTCTAAGAAATTACTAAACCAATTTCTGATGACTTTTTTGACATCTTTTATTTTATTAGAGGCAGGCATATAATAAACTTTCTCATTCTCAAATTCATTACCAACAATATTCAAAATGTCTATAAAAGGAACCGCACCCATCATTGGTGCAATAATATAATCTGGATCAAATTCTTTTAACCCTTCACCTAATCTTATCATCCCTCTTACAAAATTCTCAATGGTTTTATACTTGTTAGGGTCCATAACGGGTTTTTAAAAAGAAATACTTTATAAATCTTTCGTTTTATTATCACTTTATAGTAATACTAAGAAATTTATATGAAATACTAAAAGCGGAAAATGCTAAATAAATGAAGAATGCTAAAATAAAGCTAGGTTTCTTACTCTATCAAAATTCCCACTTTTCCAGGTATCGCTGACTTAGCTTTAGGATGAGTGCTCTCTTCTGCAGCAATTATTTTCACCGCACAATTAAACTCTTTTTCTAGGAATTCTCTGGCTTCGTTTAACACTTTAACCTCGTTTTCTTGAGAAGTAACCCTCTTTGGGATCTTCGAAGTGTCTTTCAATAGTCCGGGTACGATTTTGCTTATTTCCTTATTTTTCACCTGCAATTCTTCTATCGCAATCACTTTGCGCATGATCTCTCCCAAATGGTGGGTAACTTTGATTTCTGAGGAGACGATTTCAAATAGGTGATACAGCCAGTTTTCGGCTACAGATAGATTAAATGTTTTAGGAGCATCAATCTTCGCTAACTTCAACACGTTGCGCATCCCTTCCATGGTCTGCTTAACCAACTCCTCGCCGGCTTCGGCTTTAAAGTCAAGCTTGCTTTCTTCGGGAGTAGGCCAGGAAGAGGTTGACACCAGCCCTTCGATGTATTTTCCTTGCCAGTTTAATTCTTCGCTGAGGTGAGGAGTAACTGGGCTCATCAGTTTGCACCAAGTCTCGAGCACTTCTTTAATAACTCTCTCATTGCCTCCATCCCTACGCACGTACCAGCGTAAGTCATCGTAAATGGTAAAATAAGTGATGGAGGTAAGCTCGCGTAAATCGTACTCTTTTAGCGAACGATTAATATTCTTTAAATGTTCGTTTATTCTAGACAATAACCAGTCGTCTACGCTTTTCTTGTGTTTGCCTTTCAATCCTCTTAATTGTTCACATAATGCATAGACTCTCTCTAAAGAATTTTTATAGTTAAGTACAGTTTCTTCAGTCCAGACTACATCAACGTGTGGTGATCCGAGGTGGGCATAGTATAAGCGCATTGCATCCACACCATACTTCTCGATGGCTTTGGTGATGGGCTCGGCTCCGCCCTTGCTTTTGGAAATTTTACTTCCGCTGCCGATTACCCACCAGTTTACGAATATTCCTCTGGGCCATTTATCTTCCGGTAGTATCGCTACGTGGTTCATTAGGAATACGGGGAAATGGACGGTCTTATGCTCTTTTCCTCCTAAGTTCATATTCAGCGGGTAAAAGTAATCAAACTCTTCCCGGATGGGTTTCCAATGCTCCTTTCCATTTCCTTTGCCTAAGAAGATATAATCAAAAAAATCTTCAGTTAGTTCGTCGGTCTTAATGGTTTTGTTGTTGATGAATTTGGATACAATATAGTATGCGGGGTATAGAGTAGAATCACTTATGGGTTCGATGATCCATTTATGGTCGAATGGCAGTTTGCTGCCCAGCCAGTTCCCCAAGCGGGCGCAGGCTCTGTCACCAAACCAGTCAATTACACCAGGCATGTTATCGTAATACTCCTGGGGATAAATGTTCATCTCCTTGGCTTGTTCTTTGCTTCTTTCTTTCAATTCTAAATTGGAATACTTGATGAACCACTGGTCATCGATTCTCTTGATTATTACTCTTCTGCCGCAGCGGCAGGTAACCTCTTCAGTTAGATCATGAAGAATATCTGCTTTCCCTTCTTCCATCAGACGGGCTTTAATTAGCTCCTTAGCCTCTTCGACTTTCTTCCCCGCGTATTCCTGGCAAGTCTCCCGCATAATTCCAGTGTGGAACCCGGTTTTGTACACTTCTTTAGTGGCTTCCTCTAACTTTGGATCGTCTAGTGAATTGATACCCAGCCTTTGGGCAATTTCTTTTGCGGGGAATTCCCCGTATCCTTCGGTTCTGATAATGTGAATTATCCGGAGGTTGATAACTTGCTCAGGGTCAATTCCGTATCCCCTACACTCCTCGGGATGCTCCTGTAACTGTTTAAGCGCAATATAGTCGTAGGGAGCATCGCTGGGAACAGAAGTAACGATTCCCGTACCTACCCTAGGACTGCAGAAAGTTGCAGGAAGGATGATGACCTCTCGGTTGATGCCCGGCGCTTGGGCAAACTTCCCCAATAATTTTTGGGGATCTATATCTTCTTTAAGAATAACCTCATCTTTCTGATAGGATAATTTTTCTGCGGCCTCCCGACTCATAATCCAGTTCTCTCCCTCTACCTCTACTTTAACGTACTTGGTGTGCGGGTTTACCCACAAATTGGTTTGTCCATACACTGTTTCAGGACGAAGAGTTGCCGCCACT